>CBFHZL010000010.1:0-38979 GCA_965660325.1 uncultured Acidiluteibacter sp. | reverse complement strand
AAATGTCTCGATCGTGTACTCCACATCCTCTAGTGTGTGCATCGCGGTAGGAATCAATCTTAAAATAATCATTCCTTTAGGGATAACCGGATATACTACGATTGAGCAGAATAAGTTGTGGTTCTCTCTAAGGTCAAACGTTAAATTGGTTGCCTCACCTAAACCACCACTCAAAATTACAGGCGTTACTTGAGTATTTGTTGTACCAATATTAAATCCTGCACCTTTTAATCCACTCTGAAGTGCATTTGCAATCGTCCACAGTTTTTCTCTAAGTTCAGGCATGGTTCTAATCATGTCTAATCGCTTAAGCGCTCCAATAACCAATGGCATCGGTAACGACTTAGCGAAAATTTGAGAACGCATATTGTATCTTAAGTACTCTGTGATGTCTTCATTCGAGGCAATAAATCCACCTATACTTGCAAAAGATTTTGCAAAGGTACCGAAGTAAACATCCATTTCATCCTGAACACCTTGAGCTTCCCCAGTTCCTGCACCTGTTGGGCCCATTGTACCAATACCGTGGGCATCATCACAAAGAATTCGGAAGTTATACTTTTTCTTTAAAGCGGCTATTTCTACTAGCTTACCTTGGTTTCCTGACATTCCGAAAACACCTTCAGTAATAACAAGTATAGCACCATTTTGAGCTTCAGCTAACTTAGTAGCTCGTTGTAATTGCTTCTCTAAGTTTTCAATGTTGTTGTGCTGAAAAACGTACCGTTTTCCTTGGTGCAAACGAACACCGTCTATGATACATGCGTGAGACTCAGCATCGTAAACAATGACATCATTTCGATCAACCAATGCATCAATACAGGAAACCATAGCTTGGTAACCGAAGTTCACCAAAATAGCATCTTGCTTGTGAACAAACGCAGCTAACTCAGTTTCTAGTTGCTCATGATAGTTGGTATTACCAGACATCATTCGAGCTCCCATTGGATATCCCATTCCCCAGTTTTTAGCAGCTTCTTCGTCTGCTTTTCTAACTTCGGGGTGATTTGATAATCCTAGATAGTTGTTTAAACTCCATTGCAAGCGCTCCTTACCACGGAACATCATGCGATTTTTAATTTCTCCCTCTAACTTGGGAAAAGTAAAATAACCATGACTTTCTTTCGCGTGTTGTCCTAATGGACCTCTGTTTGCTTTTATTTTATCAAATAGGTCTTTCATCCTTTATATTTGTTTTTTATCTCGAGTTAAGTGTGCAAAAATACTCTTTTCTAATAGTGCAACAAAATATTCAAGTTGCGAATCTATAAACAACCCATTGTAGATAAAAGTTTGTAGAATTTAAAAAGGCTTCCTTGTATTTAAATAAAGTAATTAAAATAGTAAGAGGGATAATTATTTACTAGCTATTAATCAATTAACTATATGATTCAAGCTTATTTCTATTTCCTAAAAAGTAAAATAAAAAGCAGCGAGTGACTTGGCCATGATCAATTCTGTAAAATAGGGTGTGTTAAGTAATGAGTCACTTATTTCATCTTGGTCGATAAAATGAAGGTCCTGCATTTATGGATAATCACAATTAATGTCTGTTATCAACTTCTATTTTTTTATAACTTAAAGGCATTCCACAATAAAATTCATAAAATAGCGTAACTTTGTACGATGATTAAACGAATGCTATTTCTAATTTTTGGTGCCTCATTAATTGCTGGTTTGAGCAGCTGTAGTGAATACCAAAAAGTACTTAAAAGCAACAATGCAGAGTATAAGTATCAGAAAACGGTGGAGTATTATGATGATCAAGAGTATTACAAGGCCCTCCCATTAATGGAGGACTTGATACCTATCTTTAGAGGAACTGATAAGGGCGAGTCATTATATTATATGTACGCGTATGCTAATTTTTATTTAGATGATTATATTTTAGCAAGTTATCAGTTTAAACGATTTGCCACTACCTATCCCATTAGTGATAAAGCAGAAGAGTGTAACTTTATGAGTGCATATTGCAATTACTTAATGTCGCCTGAACCAACATTGGATCAGTCCAATACCTACAAAGCATTGGAGGAATTGCAAACATTTGTAAATCGTTATCCTAACAGTTCATTAAAAGATACGTGTAATGAGCTAGTTGACAATTTGCGCTACAAACTAGAAACGAAATCTTACTTAAAGGCCAAAAATTATTACAAACTGCGTCAATATGATGCTGCAATCGTATCCCTTAATAATACCCTTACAGAATATCCGGATACCGATTACCGAGAAGAGGTTTCATTTTACATCCTTCAATCTACTTATTACTTGGCCACAAAAAGCGTAGAGGAAAAAAAATTACAGCGATTAAACAATACAATTGAGGCATACTACAATTTTATTGATAATTTCGCAGATAGTGAATACATGGATGAGGCAGAGCAATTGTTTGCAAATGCACGATCCCAGAAAGAAGAAATTGAGGTTAACTAGTTTAGAATAAATTAATTTCAATGTTATACGTACCGAAGAATATTATAATTTATACAGATGAAAAATAAGAATACAGAAGCGGCTTATTCAACTATTACAAGAAACTTGGATGAATTAGAGCAACCAACCGGTAATATTTACGAAGCAATTACCATTATTGCAAAGCGTTCTAACCAAATTAGTTTGGGCATTAAAGAAGAGCTAACGTCTAAATTAAATGAGTTTGCTACCACATCTGACAATTTAGAAGAGGTTTTTGAAAACCGTGAGCAAATAGAGATTTCTAAATATTACGAGCGTATGCCAAAATCTAATGCACTTGCAATAAGTGAGTTTTTGGGCGATGAAGTATATTTTAGACGTCCTGAGGTAGAAGTAAAACCGACTACAATAGAAGAGTAAAATGAAATTAAGCGGTAAGCATGTTCTTGTTGGTATTACCGCCAGTATTGCAGCATATAAAAGTGCTACACTTGTTAGATTATTAGTTAAATCGGGAGCCCATGTCAAAGTTGTCATGACTCCCGATTCTTTGCATTTTATAGGTGCATTGACTATAGCAACGCTCTCCAAGAATCCTGTTTATTCGCAATACTTTGACCCGGAAACCGGAGAGTGGAGTAACCATGTAGAATTAGGCAAGTGGGCTGACTTATTTGTAATTGCACCCGCTACATCTAATACCATTGCAAAAATGGCCAATGGCCAATGCGATAATTTATTACTGGCAACCTATTTGTCCTCTGATTGTCCTGTTTTTATCGCTCCTGCAATGGATTTGGACATGTATCAACATCCGGCTTTTAAAAATAATTTAGAGCAACTATCAGCCTACGGAAATCATATCATTAACGCTGCATCCGGAGAGTTGGCTAGTGGCTTGTCTGGAGAAGGTCGGATGGAAGAACCTGAAGGAATATTGAACTTTTTGGAACGTTTTCAGCTTGAAAAACCATTGCTTGGTAAAACAGTTCTAATAACTGCAGGCCCAACTTATGAAGCGATTGATCCTGTTCGATTTATTGGGAATCACTCATCAGGAAAAATGGGTTTTGCAATTGCTGAAAGTGCTGCTGCTATGGGAGCAAAAGTAGTGTTGGTTTCTGGACCTGTTAGTTTAGATACACCGAATGGGGTAGAGCGCATTGATGTAAAATCAGCTGAAGAAATGCATGCTGCTGTATTCAAACATCAACAGCATTACGACATCGCAATTTGTGCTGCTGCCGTTGCAGACTATCGTCCGGAGTCAATTGCTGATCAAAAAATAAAAAAATCCGCCACTACGCATCAGTTAACGTTGACTAAAAACAAAGATATTTTAAAGGAACTCGGAAACGTAAAGTTGCCACATCAATTTTTAGTTGGTTTTGCGTTAGAAACTGAAAATGAAATTAAAAATGCACAGGCCAAAAGAATCAAAAAGAACCTTGATTTAATTGTGCTAAACTCACTTAATGATAAAGGGGCCGGTTTTGGTGTAGATACCAATAAAGTTCGATTTATAGTCAATGACAACAATATCGAGGAGCTTCCGTTATCAAGTAAAAAAGATATTGCTGACCGATTATTAATACATATTTCTAATTCCATTTAATCATAATTACTCCATCTCATATGTTACGGTTTCTCTTAATTATCAGTGCTTTATTTACAAGCTTTTTAGTTGCCTCACAGGAGCTAAACTGTACTGTTACTGTAGATGCTAGACAGATAGAAGGAAGCGAAAAAGTGATTTTTGAGGAAATGCAAAGGGCTATTAACGAATTTGTTAATAACCGCAAATGGACGGCAGATCAGTTTAAGATAGATGAGAAAATAGAATGTAATATTCTAATCAACCTTACAAAGCGTATCAGTGCGAATAAGTTTGAAGGGAATATTCAAGTTCAGGCACGTAGGCCAATTTATGGCACCAATTATTACTCACCAACGATGAACGTGAGAGATCGAAAGTTTGTAATTGAATACAACCAATTTGAGCCGCTCTTGTACAACGAAACAAGTTATAATGGTGAATTGCCAACAATCTTATCCTATTATGTGTACTTAATTCTTGGATTTGATTATGATTCTTATGCACTAGAAGGTGGTACACCATATTTTCAGATTGCTCAACGTATTTTAAATAACGCTCAAGCTAGTCCTGAGGAAGGTTGGAAAGCTTTTGAAAGCCAATCGAATCGATACTGGCTCGTTGAAAATTACTTAAATGGGCAATTTAAACCATTTCGTAAATTGTATTATACGTATCACCGCAAAGGGTTTGATTTAATGAGTACAAAGCAGGAGCAAGCCATTGGTGAAATCACCAAAGGATTACAATCGCTTCTGCCTGTCCATAATGTGAAACCTTCGAGTTACAACTTACAGGTATTTTTTAATGCCAAAAAAGATGAGATTATTCAATTGTATCAAGGTTCATCAACTGCAAATAAGCAGGATATTGTTTCCTTACTTACGCGAATAGACCCAGGTAATGCGAACAATTATCAAAAAATTCTGAAGAAAAAATAAATCTTCAAAATCGCCTAGCAAGAACCCGTTATTTTTCAAATAAGCGATTAACTTTGTTACATGCTTACATCGCTAAAGATTTCAAATTATGCATTGATTGAGGAGCTTCATATGAAGCCTCACGAATCATTTACCATCATTACAGGTGAGACTGGTGCTGGTAAATCCATTTTGCTTGGTGCACTAGGTCTTATTGTTGGTCAACGTGCTGACCTAAATGCACTAAAGGATAAATCTCGAAAGTGTATCATTGAGGCACAATTCCAAATAAAAAATTATCATTTAGCTTCACTTTTTGAAACCAATGATCTCGATTACGACGAGTTAACCATTATTCGGCGTGAGATTACACCAAACGGAAAGTCGAGGGCTTTTGTAAATGATACTCCGGTTAATCTAAATCAATTAAAGGAGCTAGGTTTACACCTGATCGATATCCATTCGCAACACCATACCCTTACACTCAATCATAACCAATTTCAATTGCAAGTGATCGATGCCATAGCAGGTAACCAACCAATCTTGGCTGATTACTTAACGGCCTTTAAAGGATATAAAAAGTTACGGAAACAACTGACCGAAAAAGAGGCATCCATTACGCAAGCGAAGGCTGAGGAAAACTTCTTACAATTTCAGTTTGATGAATTGGATCAGCTTCATTTGGTTGCTGAAGAAGATGAACAATTGGAAGAGGAGCAACGAAGTCTTGAACACGTTGAAGATACCAAGGAAGGAGTTGGTTTGGCCTTGAATGCATTAATCAATCAAGATGAAAATGCTGCTGATTTAATTCGAACAAGTAAAACGCATTTGGTTAATGCATCGAAATACAACAAAAAGTTAGCCGAGTTAACGGAACGTTTAGAGTCTGTGTTTATTGAGCTTCAAGATATTATTAATGAAATAGAGGATGTAAATGAAGGGCTAGAGTATGATCCTGAACGCCTTGAATATATTCGGGAGCGCTTGTCAGCAATCTACAGTTTGCAAAAGAAACACGGCTTAAACAGTGTTGCAGAATTGTTGGAACTTAAGTCTGAGCTAGAGCAAAAGCTGGTATCCATTGCTAATTTTGACGACGATATTAATCAACTAAAAGCAGCGGTTGTCAAATCAGAAGCTTCATTGCAAAAGCTAGCAGATCAATTATCGGAGAAAAGAATAAAAGCAAAGCCACAATTAGAAGATCAAGTAAAAAAGTTACTTCATCGTTTGGGAATGCAAAATGCGGCATTAACCGTTAATTTTCAGCCGCAAGAACATTTTACGGCTACTGGAAAAGAAGAAGTACAGTTTTTATTTACTGCGAATAAAGGACTAGAGGCAAGAGAGCTTTCTAAAGTTGCATCAGGAGGAGAGCTATCGAGATTAATGCTAGCCATAAAGCGAATTTTAGCTCAAAAGGAGCACCTGCCAACCATTCTTTTTGATGAAATAGATACCGGGGTTTCTGGTGAAATTGCTGATATGGTGGGAGAGATATTGAAGGAAATGAGCAATGATCTCCAGATTGTAAGCATCACGCATCTTCCGCAGATGGCTGCAAAAGGAGATGCCCATTTAAAAGTATACAAAGAAGATGTTGGAAACGTTACACATTCTTACATTAAAGCCTTATCGAACGATGAGCGAATCGAAGAAGTTGCCAAAATGCTAAGCGGATCTAAAACAACTGCTGCAGCAATTGATAATGCTAAGGTACTTTTGGGTCAATAAGCCCAATAGTTTTTTATATTTGCCAAACTAGAAATTTATAAACAGATACTATGTCAAACGCATCACACAACCTGTTAAAAGGGAAAAGAGGAATTATATTTGGAGCATTAAATGATCAATCTATTGCATGGAAAGTTGCAGAAAGAGCGCATGAAGAAGGTGCAATTTTTACATTAACCAATGCACCTATTGCCATGAGAATGGGAGAGATTAACAACTTGGCAGAAAAGTGTAATGCGCAAGTAATCCCTGCAGATGCTACTTCCTTAGAAGATTTGGAAAACTTATTCAGCCAATCAGTTGAAATTTTAGGCGGAAAAATCGACTTTGTATTGCACTCGATTGGAATGTCACCAAACGTTCGAAAAGGAAAGCATTACACCGAAACTAACTATGATTTCTTTCAAAAGACGTTGGATGTTTCTGCCATGTCATTCCACAAAACGATGCAAACAGCTTTAAAGTTGGATGCATTAAATGATTGGGGATCTGTAGTAGGCTTATCTTACATCGCAGCTCAGCGTGTTTTCCCAGACTATAACGATATGGCTGATGCGAAATCATTGTTAGAAAGCATTGGTAGAAGTTTCGGTTACCAATTGGGTGTTAAGAAAAAAGTTCGTGTAAACACCATCTCTCAGTCACCGACTGTAACTACTGCAGGTAGCGGAGTAAAAGGTTTTGATGGATTTATAAAATATGCAGATGAAATGTCACCACTTGGAAATGCTGGCGCAATTGATTGTGCAAACTACTGCATCACCATGTTCTCTGATTTAACCAAATATGTTACCATGCAGAACTTATTCCACGATGGTGGTTTCTCCAATACAGGAGTTAGCCAAAAGGTAATGGATCGGTTCAACGACTAATAAATAACACTATTTATTTTCATTGTTGTCCGATTAAAACTTCGTTATGAAAACGAATGCTAATTTATGTTGTTGTCCCTTGAATTTTTGTTTTTGGAAAGTGAAATAAATCCTTAGAGAAACCGGGAAGCTCCAATCTGTGATTGGAGATCACCCGGCTGCCTGTCCGCGGCAGGCGGGAACTTAGGATTGATAAAATTTGAAGGAAATAAAAATTCAAAGGACGAGCTTTTTTTGTTTAGCTCACTTTTTTTATCTTTTTCGTGTTCGTGAATCTCCGATTACGTTTTTTTGGAGGACAAAAAAATGAAAAATGTATATCAAAAATGTAAGCCCTTATTTAAAAGAAATTGAATTGGATTTTCATTTTTGATGAATTGAATTTTGATTACAAGCTAGTTATGATTTAATATCTATTTAGTTAAAATATTTTTATTTATCGAACGACAGTGATTTATTTTAAAGAAAAGGCTCGCATAGCGGGCCTTTTTTTGTTTTCAGTAATGCTACTCAATCAGGCTATACTTCAAGAGCAGATTAAGCGCATAAGTTGGCATTGAATATTAAGTGCCAAAACAAAAAAATAGCCACCTCAATTGAGATGGCTATTTTTATTAATGTTAAAAGTTGAGCCAGACTACTTTTCAGTGTCTTCTTCTTTCTTCTCTTTCTTCTTTTTTGGTTTGATAATATCAATTTTAATTTCATTGAGCTTATCATCGAATTTGATACTAATCAAATCTCCTTCAACTAAGTTAGACTTGATTATCTCTTCTGCTAAAGGATCCTCTAGATACTTCTGAATTGCTCTTTTTAGTGGACGTGCGCCATAATCTGAATCAAAACCTTTTTCTGCAATAAAGTCTTTGGCTTTTTCTGAAATTTCTACAGTAAATCCAAGCTCTTTAGTTCTAGAGTATAAACTCTCTAATTCAAGGTCAATAATATGGTGAATATCTTCTTTCAACAATGAATTGAAAATCATGATATCATCAATTCTATTTAAAAATTCAGGTGCAAATGCTTTCTTTAGTGCATTTTGTATTACTCCTTGACTGTAATCGCTTGCATTTGCAGACTTAGCTGCTGTTTTGAAACCAACCCCTTGACCGAAGTCTTTCAATTGTCGCGCTCCAATATTAGAAGTCATAATAATAATGGTATTTTTAAAACTTACCTTTCTCCCTAAAGAGTCAGTAACTTGACCATCATCTAAAATTTGAAGCAATAAGTTAAAAACGTCAGGGTGAGCTTTTTCTATTTCATCAAGAAGGATAACAGAGTAGGGGTGTCTTCTAACTTTTTCTGTTAATTGTCCACCCTCTTCGTAACCAATGTATCCGGGAGGTGCTCCAATTAAACGAGAAACAGCAAATTTTTCCATGTACTCACTCATGTCAATTCGGATGAGTGCATCGTCATTATCAAATAAATGACGAGCCAAAACTTTAGCTAGCTGTGTTTTTCCTACTCCAGTTGGACCTAAGAAAATAAATGACCCGATTGGTTTATTTGGATCTTTAAGACCAGCTCTATTTCGCTGTATAGCTTTCACTACTTTTTTCACAGCGTCATTTTGTCCGATTACTTTATCTTGGATCTCATCCATCATTTGAACGAGTTTCTTTCCCTCTTTTTGAGCCACACGCTGAACAGGAATGCCAGTCATCATAGAAACCACTTCTGCTACATTTTCTTCGCTTACGGTTTCTCTATTTGCTTTTGTTTCCTCCTCCCAAGCTACCTTTGCCGCTTCAAGCGCTTCAGAAAGCTGTCTTTCACTATCTCTAAGCTTTGCAGCCTCTTCATACTTTTGTTTCTTAACAACTTGATTCTTTTGTTCTTTTACCTCTTCGATTTGCTTCTCAATATCGATGATATTTTGAGGAACACGAATGTTGGTAATGTGAACCCTAGAACCTGCTTCGTCCAATGCATCAATCGCTTTATCAGGAAGGTGCCTATCGCTCATGTATCGATTTGTCAGCTGAACACATGCTTCAATTGCCTCAGGCGTATAGTTTACGTTGTGGTGATCTTCGTACCGTTCTTTTATGTTATTTAAAATCTGCACCGTTTCTTCTGGCGTAGTTGGTTCAACGATAATTTTTTGAAAACGTCTTTCTAAAGCCCCATCTTTTTCAATGTGTTGTCTAAACTCATCTAAAGTAGTTGCACCAATGCATTGTATTTCTCCTCTTGCCAATGCTGGTTTAAACATATTTGAGGCATCTAATGAACCTGAAGCTCCACCTGCGCCAATAATGGTATGTATCTCATCGATAAAAAGAATGATGTTTGGTGATTTCTCCAATTCATTCATCACTGCCTTCATTCGCTCCTCAAACTGGCCTCTATACTTTGTACCAGCAACTAATGAAGCTAAATCAAGCGTAACAATACGCTTGTTAAACAATACTCTAGAAACTTTCTTTTGGACAATTCGAAGCGCTAATCCTTCAGCAATAGCAGATTTACCTACACCAGGCTCTCCAATTAGAATTGGGTTGTTTTTCTTACGACGACTAAGAATCTGTGAAACTCGTTCGATTTCTTTTTCTCTTCCAACAATCGGGTCGAGCTTATCTTCTTCAGCCATTGCTGTTAGGTCTCTACCAAAATTGTCTAGAACAGGAGTTTTTGATTTGCTATCACTAGGCTTTCGTGCGCCACTATCTCCACTACCGCTGTCACCGCCCATAAAACTGCCAGAGTCATCATCATTCGTAGATCCTGGGATTTCATTTTTTGTTCGAGGTTTGTCAGAAAGAGTAGCTTCTAGCTCTTCTTTTATATTATCGTAATTCACGTTTTGTTCTTCCAATGCTTGGGTTGCTATATTATTATCATCCTTAAGTATAGATAGCAATAAATGCTCTGTACCAATCATCGTCTGATTAAACAGTTTTGCTTCTAAGTAAGTAATTTTTAATACTCGTTCAGCTTGTTTTACTAAAGGTATATTAGAAAGGTGAAATGGGCTATTGCTTCCCACTTTTGTGGCACTTTCTATACGCTTTCTAAGTAGGGATAAATCGGCTCCAAGTGTTTTCAGTAATTGCACACCTACTCCTTCATTTTCTCGTATCATACCAAGCATGAGGTGCTCTATACCTATATAATCATGTCCTAACCTAAGCGCTTCTTCTCGGCTGTAGGTGATGACATCTTTTACGCGTTGTGAAAAATTTGATTCCATAATATTAGGGATATGTCGTTTTCTGTAATTGAAATTCTAAATCTAAGACGAATTAACTCATTAAAATGTTTAATTCTTGACGAAATTTAAGATTTATCTAACTAAATCAAAAGTAATTTCTGTCTTACCTGCAAAAGCCACTCCAAATCGTTTTTATCAACAGAATTTTGTTAGTAAGTAGGGGTAAAAAATAAGGTTGGAAGCCGCTTAAATGCTTATCTTCGAACGTTATTTAAGAACATAAATATTCCAATAAAATCAGACTGTAAAAATGGCAGAAGGAGAAAAAATAATTCAGATAAACATAGAAGAGGAAATGAAGTCCGCCTACATCGATTATTCGATGTCAGTTATTGTCAGTAGAGCACTACCTGACGTAAGGGACGGAATGAAACCTGTTCACCGTCGTATTCTTTTTGCGATGCAAGACCTCGGATTACTTTCTAATCGAGCATATAAAAAGTCCGCGAGAATTGTCGGAGAGGTATTGGGAAAGTATCACCCACATGGAGATACTGCTGTATATGATACAATGGTGCGTATGGCACAACCTTGGTCGCTAAGATATATGTTGGTTGATGGACAAGGTAACTTTGGGTCAGTTGATGGCGATAGCCCGGCAGCAATGAGATATACAGAAGCACGACTTCGAAAAATCTCTGAAGAAATGTTAGCCGATATCGATAAAGAGACGGTAGACTTCCGATTGAATTTTGATGATTCTATTGAAGAGCCAACTGTGCTTCCTACTCGAATTCCTAACCTATTGGTGAATGGAGCTTCAGGTATTGCAGTAGGTATGGCAACCAATATGGCGCCTCACAACCTTACAGAGGTTATAAATGGTACTGTAGCTTACATTGATAACAATGATATAGAGGTGTCTGAATTAATGCAACACGTTAAGGCTCCCGATTTTCCTACAGGCGGTATTATTTATGGTTATGAAGGTGTAAAAGATGCTTTTGAAACCGGTAAAGGGCGTATTGTAATGCGTGCTAAGGCTGAAATTGAAATTGATGAAAAGAATGGACGTGAGAAAATTATCGTAACAGAAATTCCATACCAAGTAAACAAAGCAGACCTTATTAAGCGTACTGCTGACTTGGTAAATGATAAGAAAATTGAAGGTATTTCTGATATTAACGACGAGTCGGATAGAAATGGTATGCGTATCGTATACGATTTAAAACGAGATGCTATTACAAATGTAGTGTTAAACAATTTGTATAAGTACACCTCCCTACAAACCTCATTTAGTGTAAATAATATTGCATTAGTTGAGGGGCGTCCTGAGATGCTTAACTTGAAGGACATGATTCGGGAGTTTGTTGATTTTCGACATGAAGTAGTCGTAAGAAGAACAAAATATGATCTAAGAAAAGCGCAAGAAAAAGCACACGTTATTGAAGGGTTGATTATCGCTATTGATAACCTTGATGAAGTAATTGCTTTAATTAGAGGTTCTCAAACACCTGAAATTGCACGTGAAGGATTAATGACTCGTTTCTCTTTATCTGAGATACAAGCAAGAGCGATTCTTGATTTACGTCTACAAAAACTTACTGGTCTTGAGCGAGATAAATTGAAAGATGAGTATGCTGAGTTGATGAAGCTTATTGCACATTTAGAAAACATATTAGCTGATGAATCTTTAAGAATGAGCATCATCAAAGAAGAGCTAGAAGAAGTTCGTGACAAGTATGGTGATGAACGTAGAAGTATCATCGAATATTCTGCTGAAGACTTTACCATAGAGGATATGATTCCTGATGAACATGTTGTAGTTACCATCTCACATTTAGGATATATCAAGCGAACACAACTATCAGAATACAAGCAACAGAATAGAGGTGGTAAAGGAAGTAGAGCGAGTGCTACTAGAGGAGAAGATTTCCTAGAGCATTTGTTTACAGCAACAACTCACAATTATCTATTGATCTTTACTGAAAAGGGTAAATGTTTCTGGATGCGTGTTTTCGAGATTCCTGAAGGAACTAAAACATCAAAAGGTAGAGCAATTCAAAACTTGATCAGCATAGAGCCTGATGATAATGTGAAAGCATACATTAACGTGAAGGACCTCAAGGATGAAGAATATATCAAGAATAACTTCATCGTGATGTGTACCAAACAAGGTATTATCAAGAAAACAGCGTTAGAGGCTTACTCACGTCCTAGAACAAATGGAATCAATGCGATTACAGTTAGAGAGAATGACATTCTGCTTGAGGCTAAAATGACATCTGGAGAAGATGAAATTATGATGGCCTTAAAGTCTGGAAGAGCAATTCGATTCAATGAATCAAAAGTTCGACCAATGGGTAGAAATGCTTCGGGTGTTAGAGGAGTTACCTTAAGTAGCGATACAGATGAAGTGGTAGGTATGGTAACCGTTGAGCGCCCACTGGAGCAAACGGTACTTGTGGTTTCCGAGAAAGGGTATGGAAAACGTTCTTTCTTAAATGATCCTGAAGATGGTGGTGAGATTTATCGAATTACCAATAGAGGTGGAAAGGGTGTAAAAACATTAAGCATCACTGAAAAAACAGGAAACTTAATTGCCATCAAATTGGTTACTGATGAAAATGACTTGATGATCATCAATCGTTCAGGCATTATGATTCGTATTGCAGTAGCAGATTTAAGGGTAATGGGAAGAGCCACTCAAGGAGTACGCTTGATCAACTTGAAGTCTAATGATTCAATCGCTGCAGTAGCAAAAGTAGATGTAGAAGAGGAAGATGAGTTGCTTTATGATGAAGATGGTAATGTCATTGAAGGAGAGGTTGATGGAGCCGAAGATACTACTGAAGATGAGTCTGGCAAGGATATTGATAATACACAAGAGTAAAAATTAACATACGTAAAATTTAAGAAGAATAGATATGAAAAATAAGACAATTGCGCTATTAGGAATTGCTCTGATGGGTGGACTACCGACCTTTGCACAGAAAAATAAGGTAACTTCTGCATATAATTACAATCGGTCTTTTAAAAGAGATAAAGATTGTAGTGAGTTAAAAAAAGGAATTGCTGCTATTGAGGAAGCCGCAAACAATGCTTCTACAAGCGCATGGCCTAAAACATATTACTATGGAGGTAATTTGTATTTTGGTGCGTTAACAGTAGCACCAAAAGAATGTAGGGAGTCCATTCCGAATGCATTAGAAAAATCAATGGAATTTTACCTAAAAATGGTGAAGTTCAATATTGAGGAAAATGCTAAAGTTGCTTCAGCAAATCTTTCTACTGATGAAGGTAAAGCAACTTTGAAGGCCGCAGTTCTAAATAAGGAAACTTCTTACGATGATAGAGATTGGCAAGCAGATGTAATGAGAGCAAAACTTCCAGTTATTTCAAATGCATACATTAATAAAGGAGTAGAAGCTTTTCAAAAATCTGATCCGAAAACTGCATTGACTCAGTTTGAAACGTCACTTTACTTGAGTGAATTAATGGGAAGAATTGATACACTGGCGATTTACAACTCTGCATTAGCAGCTGAGAACAGCCAACAATATGACAAAGCATTGGTTTCCTACAATAGATTAACTGATTTAAAGTATGGTGATGCTAAAATGTATACATACAAGGCAGCACTTTACCGAAAAATGGGTGATACTGCAATGGGGGTTACAACGATTCAAGAAGGTAGAAAAGTTTACCCAGATGATAAAGGGTTAATCATTGAAGAGTTGGATTACTACTTACAAACAGGTAAAACCGACGAAGCCTTAGCTAACCTTGATTTAGCGATATCAAAAGATCCTGAAAATGCATTGTTAGTATTTGCAAGAGGAACTATTTATGATAAGAATGAAAAGCTTGAATCGGCTGCTGCAGACTATAACAAAGCATTAGAGCTTAAGCCTGATTACTTTGATGCGGCTTACAACTTGGGTGCCATGTACTTTAACCAAGCTGCAAATTATAACAATAAAGCAAACGAGTACAACTACAAAGAAACGACTAAGATCAAAGAAGCTACTAAGAAAGCAGAAGAGTTTTTTGCTAAAGCCAAAGGTCCTTTGAAAACTGCTCATGAGATTGATCCTACAGATAAAGGAACAATTGATTCATTGATGAAAATATATATCAACGAAGGAGATAATGAGAATTATAAAATTATGAAGGCAAAATTGACTGCTGAATAAAATAAAATTCTTCAAACATTAAATAGGCTGCTAATTTTTTAGCAGCCTATTTTTTTTGCCATTCTTTGTTTACGAAATTTTAGTTGTATTTAAAACCATCTAGGTTTCGTCTGTTCTTTTTGGTTGGTCGGCCCTTGATTCCAAATTGTAAGTTTTGGCGATTAGTTTCCCTCACTTCTTCTAGCATCATCATGTCCTCTTCTGATGTCGTTTCTACTATAAGGTCCTTTACTAAGGGTGCACCGACACGACTTTTTGGAATACCCAGTATCTTAAAGCTTCTCCAAATTGGTATTTCTTTAATAGAAACAACATCTCCTTCTTTTACCGTCTTTGCTGATTTTACAAAAGCATCATTTAGTTTTACCTTTTCATCGCTGACTAGCTTACCGGCAATTGACCGTGTTTTTACTAGTCGAACGCACCATATGTATTTGTCTATTCGCATTGGATCAAAATTAAGTATACCTGCAGCATAAATCAAAACTGTAATTTTTGATGTTTCTCTTATCTGCATTCCTTAACATAAGCGCTCTTTTTATAAATTTGTTTTATGAAAGTGCTTATTCAGCTATCAAAATTTATATTTTTCCTTTGTGTTGTTGCTTTTGGGATTAAATCGTTAAAAGAGCCCGATGTATGGTGGATGCTGCGCACTGGAGAATGGATTGTGGAGCATGGACAAGTCATCACCCAAGATTATTTTTCCTTTACCTTTGAAGGTGTCGACTGGATTAATGTAAAGTGGCTTTTTGAAGTCATCCTTTACGGCGTTAAGCAGATAGGAGGTCCTGAGTTTACACCCATTATTCAAAGCGTTGTTTACTTGCTTGTATTTATTCTATTAGGTCGCCGCTTTCGTTTATTTAACGAATCAAGTAGTGACGATCACCGCTCGGTTTTAGCTTATTTGATTGTCGCTTTTTCAGTTTTAGTGACCATAGAATTTAGGATGCTAGGTCGCCCTGAAATGATGAGTCATCTGTTGACTGTTTTCTTCATTTACCTTTTCGAGCACTATCGAAAATCGCCAAGTAATCTCATTTGGTGGATTATCCCGCTACAAGTATTGTGGGTAAATATCCATGAGGCATTTGGTATCGGTATCGTAATGATCGTAACGATGGCAGTCGGCATATTTGTCGACTTCCTGATGACCAAAAGAGCTATTGATAAGCGCTTATTAGCAGCATTGATTCTAGCCTTATTCGCTACGAGTATTAATCCACGAGGTCCACAAATGATCCTCCATCCATTTGATATTTTTGGTCAGGTAGGACTAAATAAATACACCATAGAGCTTGTTGGTTTTACCGATGCTCTATTTTGGAGAAAAGAAGGGTATTTGTTGTTTGTATTCTTTGCAGTAAGTGCGATCTCTATTTATAAAAACTATCGTGATAAGAAAGGAACCATAAAAAAGTTGATTCTTACTTATGGATCAGGATGGTTGGCACTTTTTGTTTTATTCTTTTATTTGGGGTTTACCGCATATCGAAATATCCCATTCTTTGTGCTTTTTAGCGCACCACTTGTTTATGCTTTAATTAAACTAAGTATTGACCGCTTTTCTAATAAAACGATAAGAGGTGCTTTTTATATTGTACCAGTATTATTGATTGGTTTTTACATTTCAATTGTATCGAATGCCTACTATTCTTTTATGCATCGCAGAGATACTTATGGATTAAGAGTAGACGAGCTCAAAAACCCAAAGGGAGTGAGTGATTTTGTAAAACATTTGAATCTTAGCGGAAATGCATTCTCTGACTACCTGACCTCTTCTTACTTCATGTGGGATCTTCGACCCTCATTCAAAACATACATAGATTTAAGAGATTTAGATGTATTTACCACCGACTTTTTTGAGCAGTATCTAAAAATGTCCGCAGATGGTAAGTTATTTGACCAAGAAGATGAGAAATACCAATTCAATTATGCCATTATTTATACAGCGCAATTTAGAGGGTTGCATTACCATCTAGATAGAAGCGAGGCATGGGAAATGGTGTACGCCGACAATGTTGCCGCGCTTTATTTAAAAAGAAATGAAACTAATAATCCAATTATAGATTCCTTATTTTCAGTTCAAGTAGGTACCGTGTTTAAATCTGTAAACCCTGCTAAACCAAGTAAAATAGCAAGCGCTACAAGCAAAATATTCAACCCATGGTATGACCCTTCAAAACTCAATAAGTACGACGATTATGACTTAATTGGTGCTAGTTTTTTCAATTCCATTAAAGATTATAATGCTGCGATCTATCAGTGTAATCAATCCATTCGTAAAAATGGCGAGCAGCTGAATAACTTGAAAATGCAGGGGGATTTGTACTTGTCTTTTTCAAAAGTAGTCGAGGAGGAGGTGAAGCCACAACTTCTAGAGAAGGCAAAGCAAAGTTACACTAAATTGATGAAGCGTTACCCAACTGCTCCAAATGGTTTTAAAGGTTTAGGTTTGTATTACAGTTACATAGGTGATCGTATTAATGCCATTAAGTATTTGAAAAGGAGCTTGGAGATAAATTACGACGAAGAAGTAGCCGACTGGATTAAGAACCTGAGTAAATAGTTATGCTTATAGAAAAAAGTCATCGACGCTTCTTTTGACTGAATAGATGTATTTTTACCTCCAACTTAAAATTAAAATGAAAAATTATATAACTATTGTTTTAGTCGTTTTAGCTGCATTTGGTGTTGGTTGTTTATCAGAACCTTCAAAAAATATAAAAAATCAGAATGAGTCACCTGCAGAAGTAGTCCCTCATAATAAAGCAGAGCAGTGGATCCTTGAGGCAATTGAGGCACATGGAGGTTCACTGTACTCCACAGCTCATTATCAGTTTAATTTTAGAGGTAAAACATATGAATTCCAAAATAATGGAGGCGACTACAATTATCATTTAACTGAACAAAAGGAAAATGGAGAGGAGTGGAGGCACACTCTTTCTAACGGTGCGCTTTCATTAACTGTCAATTCCGATATCATCGAATTATCAGATAAGAAAGAAAATAGTTATAAAGAAGCTTTAAATTCAGTCATTTACTTTGCGACCCTGCCGAGTAAACTTTCCGATGAGGCAGTGATTGCTAACGATAAAGGAGAAACATTCATCAACGATACAGCCTATCAACTC
This sequence comes from uncultured Acidiluteibacter sp., assembly GCA_965660325.1. Lineage (GTDB taxonomy): Bacteria > Bacteroidota > Bacteroidia > Flavobacteriales_E > Vicingaceae > Acidiluteibacter. Next base: position 20,945 of record CBFHZL010000010.1, on the reverse strand, counting down.
ATCGGTGTTCAGTTTGAAAAAGAGAATGGTGGTCCAGATTTTGAAGATCAATTTTTATATTGGATCAATCACGAAACCAAAGCAATTGACTATTTAGCTTACAGTTATCACGATAAGGAAGAAAGTGGTTCACGGTTTCGGAAAGCTTACAATAGAAGAGTTGTGGACGGTATAACCTTCCAAGATTATATCAACTATGAAGGTGAACCAGAGGTGGATTTGTACCTATTGGCAGAGCAATACGAGCGCGGAGAATTGGAAGAATTGTCTAGGATAGAAACTGAGAATGTAATTTCATTAAATTAAGATAATTGAAATCAAAATGAACGAAAAACGCCTTAAACTTCGAGGGTACTTTTACCGTCTTCTTTCAGCGATTATGGCTATTCCTGCGGTAATTGGATTAGTAGTGTATACCTTTTTCTTCATTATTGGAGAATGGGACCAAGAAGCAATTCTCTCTTACGCAGGCATAGTGATTTTATGTGGTTTCTTTCTTTTTATTGCTTTGCTACTATTGGGTAGCAGTAAGGTTTACCTAGAAGGTCCTTCAGAAGATAGGGAAGAACTAGAACGCATCAGAAAGAAAACCAATAAACGTAGGTTTCAGATATAGTTTTTTACGGTTCATAATTTAATTGATAGCCATCAAGTGAATCCTCGGTGCTCCTATTTTTTTCTATAATTTCGCCCGTCCAATATTAGTTTTAGCATGATTTCAATTGACGGCCTTGCGGTAGAATTTAGTGGAGAAACACTTTTTAGTAATGTTTCTTTTGTAGTAAACGAGAATGATAAAATTGCTTTAATGGGCAAAAATGGTGCAGGTAAATCCACGATGATGAAGATCATTGCAGGACATCAGCAACCAACAAAAGGAAAAGTGAATAAGCCTAAGGATGCAGTAATTGCTTATTTGCCACAGCACTTACTAACAGAAGACGATGCGACAGTTTTTGAAGAGGCAAGCAAGGCTTTTAAAGAAATTTTTGCAATGCGGGATGAAATCGAATCCATTAATAAGCAATTGGAAACGCGAACAGATTACGAATCAGCTGAATATTTGGGTTTAATCGATCGTGTAAGTGATTTGGGTGAAAAGTTCTATGCCATAGAAGACACTAACTATGATGCAGAAGTAGAGAAAGCCTTGAAAGGACTAGGGTTTAAGCGGGAAGACTTTAATCGACCAACGAGTGAATTTAGTGGTGGTTGGCGTATGCGAATAGAGTTAGCAAAAATCTTGTTACAGGAGCCTGATTTAATCTTACTTGACGAGCCTACTAACCATATTGATATTGAGTCGGTATTATGGTTAGAGCACTTTTTAGTTCATAAAGCAAAAGCAGTAATCGTCATTTCTCACGATAGAACATTTATTGACAACATTACCAACAGAACGATTGAGGTAACGATGGGCCGGATTTATGATTATAAGGCGAACTACAGTCATTATTTACAATTAAGAGAGGAGAGAAGATCTCATCAACAAAAGGCGTATGCTGAACAACAAAAAGTGATTGCAGACAATAAAGCTTTTATTGAACGGTTTCGTGGAACCTATTCTAAAACCAACCAAGTAAATGCTCGTGAACGCATGTTGGAGAAGATGGAAATTATCGAAGTAGATGAAATTGATACATCCTCTTTACGTTTGCGTTTTCCACCTGCACCGCGTTCGGGGGATTATCCAGTTACAGTAAGTCACATTTCAAAACAATATGACGATCATGTAGTCTTTGAAGACGCAAGCTTTTCAATTAGTCGAGGAGAAAAGGTTTCTTTTGTAGGTAGAAATGGTGAAGGTAAATCCACGATGATCAAAGCCATTTTAGGAGAAATAGAAGTAGAAGGGAAGTGCGAACTTGGACACAATGTAAAAGTGGGCTATTTTGCTCAAAATCAAGCTTCCTTATTAGATCCAGATCTCACCGTATTTCAAACTGTTGATGAAGTAGCAAAAGGTGAGATTAGAACTCAAATAAAAACCATCCTAGGTGGATTTATGTTTGGTGGAGATGATATTGATAAAAAGGTTAGCGTTTTGTCGGGTGGAGAGCGAACAAGATTAGCGATGGTAAAACTGCTGCTTGAGCCTGTCAATCTATTAATCCTGGATGAGCCTACCAATCATCTTGACTTGAAGTCTAAGGATGTTTTAAAGGAAGCACTTAAAGCATTTGATGGAACACTTATTCTAGTTTCCCACGATAGGGATTTCCTTCAAGGCTTATCAAAAAAGGTATTTGAATTTAAAGAGAAAAGAGTAATCGAACATTTTGAAACGATTGATTCATTTTTAAAACGCAATAAAATAGCAACAATTAAAGAGCTGGATCTAGTTTAATAGGTTCTTTGGTAAACGATTATATTAAAGTCAAATTGTCGTTACCTTCTTCTGGTGTTTGTTGGCGGATAGATTCGTCGTGAATAGAATTAAGAAAGTCGTAAATAAATTTATCGTTCAATCCTAGGGCCTTTCCATTTTGCAGCGTTCTTTCTAAAATTTTCTGCCATCGGTCGACTTGTAAAACTGTTACACCATTGCGCTTTTTATTTTCCCCAATTTTTTTAGCTAAACTCATTCGTTCCGATAAACGTTCAATAATGTCATTATCTATGATATCGATTTGCTCCCTTAAAACGTCTAACTGCGTTTTAAATGCAATATCAGAGGACGTTTTACTTTTAGGAATTAAGTTCTGGATTAATGTATATAGTTGCTCAGGTGTAATTTGTTGTTGCTTATCACTAAGTGCTAAATTTGGTTGATAGTGAGTCTCTACCATTAAACCATCCATATCCAAATCGATTGATTTTTGTGCAACGTAGGGAATTAGTTCAGGTGAACCTGATATATGACTCGCATCACAAACAATTGGTAAATCAGGGTAAGCAGCTTTTAGCTGTATGGCAATGTTCCAATTTGGAAAATTCCGATAAGGGCCATTGTCGGTCATGTGAAAACCTCTATGAATAGCACCAAGTCGACGAATTCCTGCTTTATTAATTCGTTCTAAAGCTCCAATCCAAAGCGCTAAATCGGGATTGATCGGATTTTTTACAAATACAGGAATATCAACACCTGTTAAACTATCTGCAATTGATTGAACAGAAAATGGATTTACCGTTGTTCGAGCACCAACCCATAGAAAATCGACTCCAGCTTTTAAGCAGGCTTCTACATGATTGGGATTAGCGACTTCTGTTGCTACCTTAAAGCCAAATTCTTCCTTAATTTCCATTAACCAGTTTAAGGCAATCTCACCTGCGCCTTCAAAGGAATTTGGACGTGTTCGAGGTTTCCAAATGCCAGCTCTGAATATTACTTGATCAAAATTGGATTTAATTCCTTTAGCAGTAGCCCTTAGTTGCTCAGGACTTTCAGCACTGCATGGACCGAAAAAATTAAAGGGAGAAGATACTCCATCCTTATTTCTTTCAATTGATTTTATGTCTAGGTAATTGTCCATTATTTTATTTTACAGGTTGGCGACAGCAGGGAGCAGTTTAAATAACTAACATTAAAACGGTAGAATAGTTGGTCTTTTAGAATTGAAAACCATTATTTTAATATCATTTAGCAAATAAAACGCGAACACCAATACTGTGCTGCGCCCCATAAGGTTGAAAATCATCACTATAGTTTGCTTGTGTGTAAATCAAATTATAGAAAAAATCTCCAAGAACTACTTCTGACAAATGAAATCGGTAGCCCAATCCGGCTCCACCACCAACGCCGATACCTCCTAGACGCAGATCAGGTTGCTCATCGTTTATATGATAGACTTCATACTGAGTATCGTTGATAACGATATAATTTCTGCGCATATCTATATCATTGATGTTAGCGAACAGTGAAATATAGGCCTTAGATGTAGACTTCTCATAAAATGTAAGCTGTGTACCAATATTTAAATTCAGTCGATTCTCTTCACCAAAAATGGGATACTGCTCCAGTGTAGGCCCTACAATTTGGTTGGTCGGATCATCTATTGCAATCGTAAAAAACTGCTCTACATCAAGCTGAGCGATATTAAAATCGAAAAAAAGTGCAATCCGGTTAGTTAGGTTGATGCCGGCATGGAGGCCTAATTCAAAAGATGGACGGTACTTTGGTTCAAATGGATATTCCACCACTTCATAAGGAGAAGGTCCAAAATACTGATCAAAAGTTGGTTTAAAAAAACGATTAGTTAGAATTGTAGGAATCCCAAATCTGGTTACACCAGGACTTCCTGAGTATATTTCTGCTCCATTTTTATTGGCAAAGTATCCACCAGCATTTGCACCTACAAAGAACTTGGTGCTATCTACTCGCTCATCCATATAATTATAAGCCCCCTGACCTTTAGATAACTGGGGTGTTGTAATGAGTAGTAGTAAAACAATATAGATTCGGTGCATATCGGTATTATTGGTTGTAGTAAGTTCAAAAATAATGAAAACTTGCAGCTTAATAGAAAAGTGATTTACTGCAAATCAATGAGTCTGGTTTATTTTAGCTCGTTATACTTGGCTAAATAAGTATTTGACAATGGAATATTTCCTAAATTTTTGTGCGTAATTCCTAGAAAGTAATAGATCTGCGGATTGTTAGGATCAAGTTCAGCAGCCTTTTCAAAATACGGAATGGATGCTTTCAGTTGACCTAATGTTGCCAATGTAGCTCCCATATTGGTGTTGGCATCTGCCATATTAGGGTTTGCTTTTAGTGCATTTTGATACACATTTTTAGCAGCTTCATACTGTTTCATTTCAAAATAGATGGCGCCTAAATTACTCAACGCTATTGCATTTGAGGGGTTAAGCTCAATAGCCTTTAGGTAGAACTTCTCAGCTTCAGGAAATTGCTTTGTTCGGTATTTGAGCAATCCTAAGTTTGCATAAGCGTCGCTGTAAGTAGGGTAAAGCTCTACGGCTTTTAACAATAACTCTTCTGCTTCTTTGTAAAACCGTTGTTGATCTTGCGCATTTTGAGCCATTAACGCTTTTTCTTTCATAACTTCTAAACCAAGACTATAATTCAATCGAGCGCTATTAGGATTTTTTTTAAGGTCCGCACTGTAAAGCGAGAAGTCACTTTTCCAATCTGTGTTTCTACTGATTGTTTTATAGCTGTAACCCAACAACAATATAGATAATATGCCAATCCCAACTGGTTTCAATTTCTTCCTATCTATTAGTTTCTGCATAAAAACTGCTACAATCAAACAAAAGCCGAGCGATGGAATAAATAATAGGCGCTCGCCAAAATGTGTACCGATAGTAAAGAAAATATTTGATGATATAGAAAAGGTAATAATTGCAAATGCTATAGCAAAGCCTAGGATTGTTTTTTTCTTTAATTGAGTTATTGCAACGATCAGTAATCCAACTATTAGTAATAAACTAACGATAAAAAGCGGGTTGCTAGGGGTAACAACTTCAATGGCTTGAATGCTATAATCACTGCTTAAGGAAAGTGGAACGAGTAGTTGATAACAATAGAATCCAAGGAGATAAACTTTTGTAGCAAGTATATTACCTGTTGATTCAATACCCAGAAGCATGTTATCAATTACTGTTACTGGAGCTTTTGAGGTGAGAGAACCTAACACATTATAGCGAATAGTGAAATATGGTATTAACACAAGCAAATAGGGCAATACTTTTTGTAAGCTTTTTTTAGCAGATTCGTCTTTAAAAAAGTAAAAAGACAGCGGCACAACTGCTATAAATGTAATGGCACTTTCTTTTGTCAGTAAGGCTAAAAAAAATAAGAAGAGCGACTGCAAAAGGTGTGTTTTCTTCAAAGAATCATTGTAATCATGTGCAGTTTTGAGCATTAGTATCAGAAAGATAAAGGCCAAGATTTCATCTAAGCTTTTTATGTTGGCTACTACTTCTGTGTGGATAGGATGTGCAATAAACAGCAACGTCGTTATTAGTGCGGTAACCTGAGTCGTCCATTTGAGCAATAACCGGTAAAGCATCATCATCGTAAAGCCAAACAACAGAACGTTTACCAAGTGAGCAAACCAAGGTTGATCAGGGAATAACTCCCATTCAACGGCAAAAATAGAAAGTGCCATTGGCCGATAGAGAGATCCATTTTGAAAACCGTACCCATACCGGTAATGAGTCTTGAAAATTGTTGAAATAGCATCTACTCCTTCTTTAACTACAAAATTTTCTTTTATTAGCGAAAAGTCATCTAGTACATATCCATTAGAAAGTGTATTGCCATAAAGTAAAAAAGAGAAAAAGACGAGTAGGTAAGGGATATACTTTTTAACTTTCATAGGTAAAGAATGGATACATAAGTTGTAAATTCAAATAAACTATAGCAAATATGTTAAATTGTATTTTTAAAACCAAAAATAGTTAGGGTCAACGTGCCTATAATATTTCTTCATCTAGTCTTAGTTCTTGTTGAAATTTATAGACAATATGAGTCATCAATTCAACAGAAAAAAAGAAGGTAGCATTTGGTGATAGATAGTCATGACTAGTTAACTAGTTCTTCAAGATGTATCGGAATGTTTTTTGTGAAAACTTTATAAATCCCGTAAATCAATTAATTATGTTAAAAGAATCACGAAAAAATGAGAAATTCGAAGAATTAATGGACGCTGCTATAAACTATGTTACGGTTAGAGGATATCAAGAAATCAAAAGCACTGTAGAGGGTTACGAACGTCCATTTCAATACACTATGCAAAATAAGGATGTAACATTTACCCCTGATATCACAGCAAAGAGCCGAGATAAGAAGCATTATTTTGAGGTGGCTCAGCGAACTGACGATTCCTCATTTATTGTGAGCAAATGGAAATTGTTATCCATGCTTGCTAAAATGCAAAATGGAACTTTTACCATACTAATACCTTACGGTCAAAATAAATTTACTGAACAATTGGTAATGGAACACGAAATAGAGGCAGAGCTAGTAAAGCTAGATTTGTGATTATGACTGGTACCTGCGTTTCAAATCAATCATTTTAATAGCAGTTATTGCAGCTTCATCACCTTTATTACCGAGTTTGCCACCACTTCTATCAATACTTTGCTGCTCGGTATTATCTGTCAGTACCCCAAATATTACGGGTTTGCCATAATTCAAGCTAACATCTACTATTCCTTTTGTCACTCCTTGACAAACGAAGTCAAAGTGTTTTGTTTCTCCTTGAATTACACAACCTAAACAAATAACACCTTCTACTTCTGTATACTCTAAAAGTGTTTGAGCTCCTGAAGGTAGCTCAAATGCACCTGGAACGGTAATTATTTCAATATTTTCTTCAATTGCACCATGCTTTAATAAAGTAGCTATAGCACCTGAAAGAAGACCTGAGGTGATTTTCTCGTTCCACTCAGAAACAACAATTCCGAATCGCATCGTCTGCGCATTCGGAACTGTTTCTATATTATATGCTGATAAATTGGCTGTTGCCATAAATTAGCTTTTAGTTTAGGTAAGTTTCTACCCGTGCAATGTACTTTTGTACTTCAGCACCTTCTTGGGTTTTATTATAGTCTTTTTTAATTGTTTTGTAAGCAGACAACGCATCTTTATACTCGCCAATCGCTTCGTAAGCCATTCCGGCTTTCATCAAATAGATAGGAGAAGTAAATTCGTTTGCATTTGCTTTTGCTGCTTTGCTGTAAAAACTTGCCGCTTTAGATTTATCACCTAACTCCATGTAAGCATCACCTTGCGCACCAAGAGCGATTGCACTCAACATTACATCATCACTTGAAAAATCTTCTAACGCTTCAATAGCTGGCTCATATTGTCCGCTTCTTAGATATGAAATACCCAAGTAATAGCTCGCTAAATTTCCTGCTTTGGTGCTACCATAGTTATCTTCGATAGCTAAAAAGCCCATATTTACGCCATCACCATAAATTGCTTTATTCAATGAATCTTGCTGAAAATACTGCTCAGCCATAAACATCATTTCTTTTGCTTCTTGCTCGTTTGGTGCTGCTACAAAATTACTGTAAGCGAAATAACCACCAATAACTACCACAATACCAACAACTACTGCAATGATTGAGTTCTTATTTTCTTCAATAAACGTTTCTGTCTTTCCGTATACTTCTTCTACGTCTACAAATAATTCTTCTTCTTGATTGCTGTTTTTAGCCATGTTTTGTTCTGTTTATAAGCGTGCAAAAATAAGTTTTTTTATGAATCGACAAATTTTTTCTTAGGGATGTTTCAAACTATTCGATTCTGTAAATTTGAAAACTAGAAAATATAGCACATGCATTTAAAGAATTTATCGGTTATCAATTTCAAAAACTACAAAGAAGCTACACTATCTTTTCACAGCAATGTGAATTGTTTTGTTGGCAATAATGGTGGTGGAAAAACCAACCTATTAGATGCTATTTTTTACCTTTCATTTAGTAAAAGCTATTTCAACCCAGCTGACTCACAAATTATTTTACACGATGCGCCTTTTATGGTGGTGCAAGGAGAGTTTGATCGGCTTAAACAAAATGAATCAATTTACTGTGGCATAAAACGAGGCCAAAAAAAGCAGTTTAAACGTAATAAAAAGGAATACTCGCGTATTTCGGACCACATTGGACTATTGCCTTTGGTCATGATTTCTCCATCAGATTCTTCACTAATATTAGATGGCAGTGATACCCGTCGTCGGTTTTTAGATTTAATTATCAGCCAATACGATCGACCTTACTTGGAACATGTAATGAATTATAATAAGGCAGTATCTCAACGAAACCGCTTGTTAAAAAAGTTTCAAGAGATCAGAAGTTTTGATGAGGAGTCGTTAGATATATGGGATGCGCAACTTATTCAGTATGGAGAGCAAGTGCATGCGGCTAGACAACAGTTTATTGAACAATTTCTCCCTATTTTTCAAAAATACTATACGTTTATATCAGAGAGCAATGAGCAGGTAGGGTTGAATTATCATTCGCAGCTTAATGAAGCGGGTTTTAAGGATTTGTTGCTTGAGGCTAGAGGAAGTGATCGAAGAGCTTCATACACCACAGTTGGTGTGCACAAGGATGATTTAGAATTTACGATTAATGGGTTTCCGATTAAAAAGTTTGGTTCACAAGGTCAACAAAAAACCTATTTGCTCGCTCTAAAGTTAGCCCAAGCTGAATATATACAGCAAATTAAAGATATTCCACCAATACTATTGTTAGATGATATCTATGATAAGCTCGATGACAAACGCGTGGCCAAACTAATGGAAATAGTTGGTAGTAATGATTTTGGTCAAATCTTCATAACTGATACTCATGAGAACCGTTTAGTCGACATTTTTAAGGAATTAAAAATCGATTGTCGTACTTTCGCAGTGAACAAAGGAGAAGTAGATGGAGCGGAATAAAGAAGAAACGCCTTTAAAGGTATTGGTCGATAAAATGCTGAGAGCCTATGGGCTTTCAGATAAATTAGATGAAGTAGAATTAATCGAGTCGTGGGAGAAAATTGTTGGTAAAATGATATCCAAACACACCAAAGATATCTACTTTAAAAATAAAGTACTTTACCTGGAGTTAGACTCTTCTGCATTGAAGCACGAGTTAAATTTAGCCAAAAGTAAATTGAGAGATAAGCTCAATTCTGACATCGGTAAGAACATAGTCAATGAGATAGTTATTAAATAATGGGTGAAAGTGATCGAAGGAATTAAAACGAAGATAGCCGAATTTTCATTAGCCAAAAAAGTAGCAAAAACTCACCGAAAGGTTAAGGCGAAAGGTTTTAGAGAAGCCAAACATATTGGTATTGTATATCCTTACACTCCTGAAGGAGAAAAAGTGGTGCGTAATTTTGCGCATTATGTAAAGGATGAGCGGATGAAAGTAGATACTTTGGGGTATGTATTTAATAAAGAACATTTTGATAAAGTAACGCCTGAATTGACCTATCACTATTTTGATAAAAAATCACTGACTTGGCTATACGTACCTATTGATGAGCAAGCAAATGCCTTTCGAGAAAAGGAGTATGATATATTGATTGACTTGTCGATACAAGATTATTTTCCAATAAAATACATTACTGCGTTATCTGCCGCTCATTTTAAAGTAGGCGCTTCTATAACTTACAGAAATGAGGCTTGCGACCTAACCATTGATATTTCAAAACAACAAGAATTGAACTACTTTATTACACAATTAAAGCATTACCTAACGATAATCAACTAATGATGGAACGAAAATTTAAGGGAGTAGGAGTAGCCTTAGTTACTCCATTTACAAAGAACAATACTGTAGATTATAATGGCTTAGACCAATTAGTGAATCATGTCATTAGCGGAGGAGTTGATTATTTGGTCGTTTTAGGAACCACAGGTGAATCCGTAACCTTAACAAAAGAGGAAAAGAAAAAAGTAGTCGCTCAGGTTATTAATTCAAATGCTAGACGATTGCCCATCGTAATTGGAATAGGAGGTAACAATACTCAAGAGCTGATTGAAACTATTAAAGAAACTGACTTTACTGGAATAGATGCTATTCTTTCAGCCAGTCCTATGTACAATAAGCCAACTCAGGAGGGCATATATCAACACTATAAAGCACTAGCAAAGGTAGCTCCAAAACCCATTATTTTATACAATGTGCCTGGCAGAACCGCGAGCAATATTGCACCTGAAACAACTATTCGATTAGCCCATGACTTTAGTACTATTATCGGAATTAAAGAGGCTTCAGGCAGTTTAGAGCAAGCGATGGAGATTTATCAAGGTATGCCAAAAGGATTTTACCTTATTTCAGGAGATGATGCCTTAGCTGTTCCTTTTGCAGCGATTGGTGGTGAAGGCGTTATTTCCGTTGTTGCAAACGCACTTCCGGGTACATTTAGCTCAGCCATACATTTAACCTTGAATAATGACGCTAAAGCAGCTCAGAAAGAGCATTATAAAGTTTTTGATATCATTGATATGCTTTTTAAAGAAGGGAACCCCGGCGGGGTCAAGGCCGCCTTGCAAATATTGGGTGTATGCGGAGCAGATGTTCGATTGCCTCTCTGGCCAATTAGCGACGGGTTATATAATAAACTGAGTAAAGCATTACAACCATTTAAATAAACATAAAAAAGCCCTTAAGCAGAAACTGTTTTAAGGGCTTTTGATTTATGATAAGAAAACGTTTATGCCTTTCTTAGGTGTGTATCTTCAATCACAATTCGCTTTTCTCTATACAGAAGCCCAACGGATTTTTTAAAGGTTTTCTTACTCATTAAAAGCTGATCGCGAATATCCTCAGGGTCAGATTTATCAGTTAAGTTTAATACCCCACCATTTTTATCAATCGCATCTAAAATGCGCTGAGCATTGGGTTCCACCTTTTGGTATCCATCTTTTTCCAAAGCAATATCTATTTTGTGATCTTCTCGAACTTTACGAACATATGCTTTCTGCTTGCTTCCGCGCATTAGTGGCTCAATGATATCGCTATCGTAAACCATTCCCCAGTGTTTATTATTAACGATTACTTGCACACCTAAATCATTTCCATCTGCTACCAAGATCTCTACTTCATCGCCAGCCTCTAACTCAGGAGCTTCTTGACTCATGTACTTTGCAAGTTTTGTAGATGCAGTTAGTCTTCCTGTAACTTCGTCAACAAACAAGTACCCAATAGTTGTTTGTCCTTCTTGTAAGCGTTTAGCTTGTTCTTTAAGCGGAATCAACAAATCTTTAGCAACACCCCATTCGGCAAATGCACCATAATTGGTTACTGAATTCACTTTCAGTAGTCCAAATTCATGTAAGCACATATTTGGTTTTAGTGTCGTAGCAATCAGTCGGTTTTCATTATCAGCATAGATAAACACTTCCAACATATCGTCCAAACGCAAGGTAAGTGGTACATATTTATGTGGCAATAGCACCGCTTCACCAGTTTCGTCTTCTAGATAAACCCCAGGTTCAGTGTTTCTGTCGGCACGCAGTGTATTGTATTTCCCTAACTCAATCATTTTGCTATTTCTATTTTAACTTTCTTCTTTTTAATCTTTTCATTTCTAATTTTCTTGATCAGTTGTACGATATTATCTCGTTTAACTGCCACATAACTGAAATGATCTTTTACCGTAATTAGGCCGATATCATTTTTTCCTTGCTTTCCCTGATTGGTTAAAAATCCAACGATATCAATTTTATTCACTTTTTCTTTCTTTCCTGCTCCAATGAATAGCGTTTCCCATTCGGGATCTTCAATTTCTTCTTTAGCGAGGTCCAATTTCCATTCTTCAATTTCGTCGATAATATAATCAGGCAGTTGCTCACTAGCTGCTTGTAATAGAATAATGGTTCCTGAGGCATTCATACGTGCAGTACGACCATTGCGGTGTGTAAACTCTTCCATCTTCTTTGGAATGTGGTAATGAATGATGTAGTCCAATTCATCAACATCAATTCCTCTTGCCGCTAGGTCTGTAGCAATTAAAATGTTGCAGCTTTTATTTCGAAATTTTATTAAGGCAGACTCTCGGTAGTTCTGTTCTAATTTTCCGTGAAAAATCTCTGCTACAAACCCTTGGTCATCCAAATATTCTCTTACACGCTCAAGTGACTCTCGATGGTTGCAAAAGACCAAGGTTGATTTATTTCCAATGTTTCTAAGTGTATGATCAAGTGTCTCTAACTTATCCTTATCAGGAGAAATTACACGCCTCATAATTACCTTATCATTGGTAACGCTTTGGTTGATAAAGTCAAGTTCTTTGTATGAATCAAATCCTACGAAGTCAGGTATTCTTACTGCGTTAGTTGCTGAACATAAAATTCTATTTTGAAGCGTGGTACATTGCTCTACTACTACGCGCATTTCTTCCTCAAATCCAACTTCTAATGATTTATCAAACTCATCGAGTATGAGGGTATGAACAAATTGCGGCGAAATTCGATCGTGCTTGATATGATCTACAATTCTACCGGGTGTACCGATGATCAGTTGTGGGTTAGAAGATAGGTTTCTACTTTCAATGTCAATCGAGTGCCCGCCGTAACATAGCGTGCTATGCACATCGGTTTGTAACGATTTAAATACATCATTAATTTGTATCGCTAACTCTCTACTTGGCGCTATTATGATCGCTTGATTGGTAGCTGCTTCAAGTTTTATTTTAGATAATAATGGTAGGAGGAAAGCCAGTGTTTTCCCTGTTCCTGTGGGAGATAGGAGCAATACATTATTGCGCTTACTCATGGTTTCCATACTGGCCTCTTGCATACTATTTAGCGCTGAAATGCCTAAATAATTTAGCCGATCGATCAATTTTGGAGATAGTTTTTGCATGGCGCAAAGTTAAGGATGATAATGTGGTATATTTACTTTTCATAAAAATGAATGTTTCACTGATTGATGAAAGACCCCAAAGAACATCCACTAACGCAATTGGTCACCACAAAAATGCCCTATGGGAAGTATAAAGGACGTTTTTTGTGCGACTTACCCGAACCTTATCTAGTTTGGTATCATTCTAAAGGTTTTCCTCAAGGTAAAATTGGAAGCTTATTAGCAACAATCTATGAAATTAAACTCAATGGGTTGGAGGAGTTATTAATTCCCATCAAACAACAATTCGGTCAACGATAATGTCAAAAAGAGAGCTAAAAGGATATTTAACAGGGCTAAAAAAGGCGCAATTGGAAGAACAAATTATTGATTTGTACGAACGATTTAAGGCGGTAAAAACGTATTATGATTTTGCTTTTAATCCACAGGAACAAAAAATAATGGATGCTGCTAAAGCGAAAGTATATAAAGAATACTTCCCAAATACAAAACGAAGAGCTAAAGCCAGGCGATCTGTTGCTCAAAAACACATTCAGCATTTTAAAACCATTGAAATGGATCCTTCATTGATTGCTGATTTTATGCTCTATAATTTAAATATTGCTCAGTTATTTTGTAAGGAGAAAACGGTAAATCAAGCCGCGTTTTACAAGAGCATGCTTAAGTCCTATCGAGAGTTAATTGTGTATGTTATTCAAAAGGGAATTCATCAGCCATTTAAGGAGCGTATTGCTTTGATAAGGGATGAAGCGAAGTTGCAAAGCTGGGAGAATTGGTTCGACTTTGATGATGCTTATCAGCTACTTGACGAAGATAGCGAGGACTTTCATCACATTAAAAATTAAGCGCGCATAACACTTTTTGATTATTTAATAATAAAAAAGTAGGTATAATAGTGGATAGAACCCTTTTTAAGGACTAACTTTGTAGCGCCCTTTTTTTATTAGGGCCTACTATTAACTATCAAGAAAAAGGAGACTTTTATGGGCATGTCTTATGACAGCAATGAGAAGAAAACTGGAAAAAAGCTATACGATTATCAACATGCAGCGATAGAGCAAATATTTGAGAAGTTTAATAGTTTCCCTGAAAACCACAACCTACTTTATCAACTACCAACAGGCGGAGGAAAAACAGTAATTTTTGCTGAAATAGCCAAGCGATACATTGCTGAGACTGGCAAAAAAGTATTGATTCTGACCCACCGGATCGAATTGTGTAATCAAACGTCTGGCTTATTGTCAGAAATTGGAGTTCATAATAAAATCATCAACAGTAAAGTAAAAACGTTGCCAAACGACAACGATTACAAATGCTTTGTGGCGATGGTAGAAACGTTAAACAACCGTTTGCAGGATCAGGTGATGGACATGCAGAATGTAGGATTAGTGATCATCGATGAAGCGCACTACAATTCATTTAGAAAGCTGTTCGATTATTTTGGTAAGAGCATTGTTTTAGGCGTTACTGCAACACCATTAAGTTCAAACATCAAGCTTCCAATGAAGCATTTGTACCACGAATTAATCGTTGGACATTCTATTGCAGGATTGATTGAAAAAGGTTTCTTAGCAAAAGCAGAGACCTACAGCTATGATGTTAGTCTAAGTACATTGAAAGTTGGTATAAATGGAGATTATACGGTAAAGTCATCTGAGCTGCTGTATTCTAATTTTACCATGTTGGATAAATTGCTTTATGCCTATGAACACAAAGCAAAAGGCACAAAAACCTTGATTTTTAATAATGGGATCAACACTTCGAAGCATGTTCAAATTCTATTTGAAAAAGCTGGATATGATGTAAGGCACCTTGATAATACCCATAAAGAAGACGAAAGAAGAGAAATCTTAGATTGGTTTAAGAAAACTCCGGATGCTATTTTAACATCGGTAGGGATTTTAACTACAGGTTTTGATGAGCCTTCTATTGAAACAATTGTTCTTAACAGAGCCACCAAATCATTGACGTTGTACCACCAAATGATTGGTAGAGGTAGTCGTGTCATTAAAAACAAGAAGAAATTTACTGTAATTGATTTAGGAAACAATGCGTTGCGCTTTGGTATGTGGGATGCACCGATCAATTGGCACGATATCTTTAAATCGCCAGACTTCTACTTGGAAAACATTACCTCAGATGAAGACATTGAGAAAAACTTCAAGTATGTGTTACCTGAAGAGGTTCGCGAGCGATTTAGTAAAACAGAAGATATCGAAATTGATATAGAAGGGGAGTATACTAAGGCTCAAAATGCAGGAAAGCGCCCAAAAATCGTATTGGATAAATCCTTAGAGCAACACATCAATATGTGTCTTGATAATGCCGAGGATGTATACGAAGCACGTCAACTTGCAGGGCTATTAGAAGAGGATATTGAAAATAGAGCTAAGCGTTATGCGCACTGTCTAACGAAGAGCACGAAGAATTATATTAAATGGTTGCAAGATGATTATAAGCGCCAGCTAGTTTCTTCCATTACACGGAAGTTTATACAGCTTGAAGCCATGAAACAATATGAGTAATTTCACTCAACTGCAAAACGCCCCATTTGAAACTCAAATGGGGCGTTTTTTTTGTCAATTAATTTTGCTTGTTATTGTTTCGATTGTATTCAATTAAAGATTCATTATTATTAACCCAAACAGATATAACTAGTATCCGAGCGCAATCTTTAGTGTTGCAATTTGGTTGGTATTACTTATAAATCGTAAAAAGTAGATGCCCGTATGTCGCTCCCCTGAAATGGATACTTGATCTGCACTCGGCTTGAGTTGTTTCATTATTCGCCCTGAGATATCCACTAAATGAATTGACTCGAGATCATCAGGCAAGTTTGCTACCGTTATTTGCCTGCCGTTATTAAGCAATTTTACATCATTTACAGCGGTGTAGTCATTAACGCTACTAACTACAGAATTATTCAATGCAATGTTTCGTGCTGTAGCAGCATTTCGTCCTTGGTATACAATGGAGCTATCTATGGCAGAGTAAACGATGTATCGAGGGGTGCCGCTTTGGTACCATCGTTCTGTGGTATCAATAAACATTAAGATGTCATTCCAATTGTGGGTGTTTTTCCATGTGGACACATTGCTGCAATTTGGCACAGCCATTCCGTAAGTAAAGGTCATAGCTCCCCATACTTCTACCTGGTTAGTATTTGCAGCAGCAAATGTTTGCCAAGCAGGAGCTGCATTAATACAGATAGAACAATCGAAACCTTTAGACAAAACCACAAGTGATTTTCCTGTTCCTAAAGTAGTGTAGATATTCTTTGAAATGTTTGCACAATCATACACAGTTGCATTAGTCGGTGTTTGAGCGTAAGTGTTTGATAAAAAGGAAACACACAGCGCTAGAAGAATGGATTGTAAAGTTTTCATGGTCTTTGATTTTACATCAAAAATAGGTTACACATTTGGAGGTAAGTGTCGTGATATCGACAAAGAAGTGAAAAGTAGGTAAACAATGCGATGAAAAACAGGTTAACCTTAAGTCAATTAACTTTTCTATATTCGCTTCAAAATTATATAAGATGAAAAAGACCATTTACACTTTATTTTTTGGAACACTCCTTTTTGTTGGAGGTAGTATCCTTTTAACTTCTAGCTCAAACGGTAGAGCTTTTTCAGCAAATGACGGAAATACAGGTGCTCCTGGAGAGGGACAGACTTGTAGATCATGCCATGGTGGAGGTTTTGGAACTACCGTATCCATAACTTTAAAAGACTCAACAGGTTTTCCTGTATCTGATTATGTTCCTGGTAAAGTTTATGATGTAGACGTGTCCATCAATACTACGGGAACTGCTCAGCGATATGGTTTTCAAATGGTAACACTTACAAGTAACTCGATTCCATATAATGCATGGACTCAACCTGCACCAAATACTAGGATAGCCTCAGCTGGACAACGTGATTATGCAGAACACCGTGGAAAAAGTATAACGAGTACTTTTTCTACCAAATGGACTGCTCCTGTTGCAGGTACTGGTGATATCGTATTTTATGCAGGTGGAGCTGCTGTTAATAATGATGGCTCTACAAGTGGTGATGGCGGTAACACGACTTCACTAACCATTAGTGAGGATATCAGCACTTCAGTAAATGAATTGTCTATTGCTGATAAATTAGCGTTCTTTCCCAATCCTGTAGAGGGGCAGCTATTTATTCAAAACTCAAATTCAGAAACACTTACAGGAATTATTAAAATTGTTGATTTAAGTGGAAAGCTAATTATGGATCGATCATTATCTGTTGATGCAAACGGTCAAGAAGTGGTTGATATGACTAAGTTGAATTCAGGTGTATATATGGCTCAAATCATTACAAACAATCAAGGAAGTGCCACCAAACGAATTGTGGTAAGATAGCAGAACTATTTTTTTTATAGGCGATTGCTCTTTTTAGTAGTCGCCTATTTTTATGCTTTATCACAGCTAATACCAATCCTATTGTATAATTCACTGATTTAACTAAATAATCAAACTAGACTGCTTACCTTTGTGAAAAGTTTTAGCAACAGAGTGATGCCTGTTAAGCACTACTTGGCCAATTTGAAGCAAAATTAATAAAGGAATTACCATCCTTTATACTTCCTGCAATTATACTTCAAGCGGCAGCTTTACGAGTTGTAAAGCACTATTAATCAATTATAAATTATACATCAGCGAATGGCAAAGTCCCAACAGACCTACAACAAAAAAGAAAAAGAAAAAGCGCGTTTGAAGAAGCGTGAAGAAAAAGCAAAAAGAAAAGAAGAACGTAAAGCCAACTCAGAGGGCGGTGGTCTTGATAATATGATCGCTTACGTTGACGAGTTTGGAGTAATTACTGATACTCCTCCAGATCCTACAAAAAAGAAGGAAAAGATTGATGTTGATAGCATCGAGATTGGTGTCGCAAGAAGATCCGAAGAGGATGAAGAGCCAACAGAGCGTCAAGGAAAAGTAGCTTTCTTTAACCACTCGAAAGGATTTGGATTTATAAATGACCTAACGACGCAAGAGAAATTCTTTGTTCATGTTCACGGTTGTTTAGAAGAGATTCAAGAAAATGATAAAGTAACTTTTGAATTAGAGAAGGGCCTTAAAGGAATGAACGCTGTACGCGTTAAGAAGGTTTAATCTGATTATCATATCATAAAATGACCCATTTTCACTTGTGGAAATGGGTTTTTTCTGTTTTAATCAGGTGATTAAAGCACATTAAATTATATTTGCTCCATGAAATTTACTGACTATTATATTGTTGATGAGCTGAAAAGAAATATCGACAAACAGGGGTTTAAGCGGCCAACTGACATTCAATTTAAATCTATTCCCGCTATTTTGAATGGAGAGGATGTATTGGCAATTGCTCAAACAGGTACCGGAAAAACTGCTGCTTTTGCTATTCCAATCATTCATATTTTGCATTCACGTAAGATGCTTAAGCGACCTGATGGAGTTAAATGCTTGGTAATGGCACCTACGCATGAATTGGCTCTTCAGATAGAAACAGTTTTTAAAACGTTATGTAAGAAAACACGGGTGACCACTTTCTGTATTCATGGAGGAGTAGATCAAGAACCCCAAAAAGAAACGTTAGAAAAAGGGGTGGATATATTAATTGCTACACCTGGTAGAATGTTTGATTTGGTTAGTCAAGGTGCCTTAGATCTGAAGCGGGTAGAAATATTAGTGCTCGACGAGGCCGATCATATGCTTGACTTAGGCTTTATTAAAGACATTAAAGACCTGATGAGACATTTGCCTAAAATGCGACAAACGTTATTTTTCTCTGCTACCATTAATGAGAAGATTAAGAAGTTAGCGTATTCATTGGTAACCAATGCCATTCGTATTCAAATCTCACCGAAAGATCCTGTCGCAAAAAATATTGAGCATGCAGTAGCTTTCATCGAAATGGACGATAAACGTTTTTTCTTAAAACATTTATTGACTGAGCAGCCAGATAAGAAAACGTTGGTTTTTGTGCGGACTAAAGTGCGTGCCGAGCGGGTTAAAAAAGCAATGGCTTCATTTGATATCGACACTGAGACACTCCATGGCGATAAAGAACAGCACGAAAGAGAAGCGGTTATGGCTTCTTTTAGAGGAAATAATACTAAGGTGTTAATTGCTACTGATATTTCGGCTAGGGGTATTGACATTCCTAATGTAGAATATGTCATTAATTATGATTTACCTGAATCATCAGAGCACTATGTTCACCGAGTTGGAAGAACCGGAAGAGGAGACCGAAAAGGGCAGGCCATTTCATTCTGCAGTACAGAAGAGAAAGAGTTGCTTAAAATGATTGAAGAGAATTTAGGGAAACCTATTCATCGAATAGAGATTACAAAGCGTGAGTATGAGTTTACCAAAACGGAGACTGTTAAAAAGGAGGACGATTGGGAAGCATTGATGAAAGAAGCAGAGCAAGACGAAGCTGCTTGGAAGGCCAAAAAGAAAAAACGACGTAAATAAATAAGCTTAACCTTTAATTATAAATACAATGAAAACAATCAATTACATCACCTTAGCTATTTCAATCTGTTGCCTTTCACTTGTGATTTACTCATTTAAGCCCGAAGGAGCACTTTATGATTTTAAAACCATAACAGTGGTTGAATCCATTGTTCCAAATGGTGCCGGAAGATCTAGAATTATTGAATCATTAGAAGAGCGAGATTATAAAGAGTTCTCAAAAGTAATGTCAGAGGATGATAATGCAAGAAATAAATCTGACCGTGGTGATATCCGCGTAAAGAATTACGAAGAGACCAAGCTATTGAACTTCTTTAATATCGGAGGTATACGATTTCAAAATATTGCTGCAAATGATGCGGTGATTAATTCTAGAGTCAGTCAATTTTTAGACGAAGGTTGGGAGATTGTAAGCATTAATTCAGGAGTAGAGTCGGTAGGAAGTGCTGATGATTCCAATGGGTTGTTTATTACTCGTTTTTATTTTAAGCGTCAAAAGTAGCCTACTTTTCAAAAGATAAATTAAGCGCTTTCTCTATTTAGGGGAAGCGCTTTTTTTGCAATTAACATTTGTTATCATAACCTTCTGAAATATATGGGTTTTGCAATTCGTTATGATGGCTAACTTCAAAACAAAAAAAAATGGCAGAAGAAAACGGTTTCTTTGATAAACTCAATCAATGGATTAGAAATTCAATTACATTTAAAATCTTTTCAATAGGTTTCTTAATTCTACTTTTAATGATACCTACTTCTATGGTAGAGGATTTAATTAGAGAACGACAATATAGGCAGGAGCAAGCCATACAAGAGATAAATACAACTTGGGGATTAGCTCAAACAGTAGTAGGACCCGTGCTGACCATACCGTATCAAGAAGTACATATCTCGGAGCAGAATATAATGAGCAGAACGCTCAAATATGCGCACTTTTTACCAAAGAATCTAATGATTAATGCGGAAATGAACCCAGTTGTTAGGCATAGAGGAATTTATGAATCTGTATTGTATAACACAGATTTGAGTATAGCGGGAAGTTTTGAGTTTCCTGATTTTTCACATTGGAAAGTGAATAGTGAACATATTCTTTGGGACGAGGCAACTTTAGAAATTGGAATCTCCGATTTAAGAGGAGTAAATGAACAAATAAAGCTAAACGTTAATAATCAACTATTAACTATGGGGCCGGGAA
>CBFHZL010000009.1:0-42161 GCA_965660325.1 uncultured Acidiluteibacter sp. | reverse complement strand
CACTAGGTAGAAGAAAGAAGTCAATCGCTAGAGTTTACCTTTTAGCAGGTAAAGGTGAGATCACTGTAAACGGAAAAGAGATGAAGGAATATTTTCCTACTATCGGTTTGCAGTATCGCTTGTCACAAGCTTTTGCATTAACTGAAACATCAGGTCAGTACGATGTTAAAGTAAACGTGCAGGGTGGTGGTATCACTGGTCAAGCTGAAGCAATACGTTTAGGTATCTCAAGAGCATTGGTTGAAATCAATGCCGAAAACAAGCCAGCTTTAAAAGCAGAAGGCTTAATGACTAGAGACCCAAGAATGGTGGAAAGAAAGAAGCCAGGTCAGAAAAAAGCAAGAAAGAAATTCCAATTCTCGAAACGTTAATATCTCGTTTCTTGTTGGAGTTTTCAACATATTCAATTCACCTTTAAGGAGGTGTTTAGTATCTAAATTGCAGAGACTGTTCCCATAGGGCACTACTCTGCAATTGCTTTAAATGAATGTAAACACTATAAAAGTTTAAAAAATGTCTAAGACAGATTACAAAGAATTATTAGAGGCAGGTGCACATTTCGGTCACCTTAAAAGAAAGTGGCATCCAAAAATGGCTCCATACATCTTCATGGAGAAAAATGGAATCCATATCATCGATTTGAATAAAACAGTAGTAAAGCTTGATGAAGCAACTGCTGCAATGAAACAAATCGCTAAATCAGGAAAGAAAATTCTTTTCGTAGCAACAAAAAAACAAGCTAAAGACACCGTAGCAGAAGCAGTGAAGCCAACAGGTATGCCTTACGTTACTGAAAGATGGCCTGGAGGTATGTTGACAAACTTTGCTACTATCCGCAAGGCGGTACGTAAAATGTCATCTATCGACAACATGATGAAAGACGGAACTTTTGATGTATTGTCAAAAAGAGAGCGTCTTCAAATTAGTCGCCAAAGAGCTAAGCTGGAAAGAGATTTAGGTTCTATTTCTGACCTAAATAGATTGCCATCAGCATTGTTTATTGTTGATATTAAAAAAGAGCACATCGCTGTAGCTGAAGCTAGAAAATTGAATATTCCAACTTTCGCTATCGTTGATACTAACTCTAACCCTGGTTTGGTAGACTTCCCAATTCCTGCAAATGATGATGCTTCTAAGTCAATTGGAAAAATCATGGAGTTTGTTACTAAAGCAGTAAATGAAGGTTTAGCTGAGCGTAACGCAGATAAAGAAAAGACGAAGTCTAAAAAAGATGCTGCTGCTGAGAAAAATGCTGCAAAAGCTGAAGAGACTAAATAATTATTACAATAATAACTTAAATATATAATAACCATGGCTACAATAACTGCTGCTGAGGTAAATAAACTAAGAAAGAAAACCGGCGCTGGTATGATGGACTGTAAAAAGGCATTAGTAGAAGCAAACGGAGATTTCGAGCAAGCAATCGACTTATTAAGAAAGAAAGGTCAAAAAATTGCTGCAAACAGAGGTGATAGAGATGCTAAAGAAGGTTTAGTATTGGCGAAAGCAACCGCTGACAATAAGAAAGGTGTAATGGTAGTAGTTAACTGTGAGACCGACTTCGTAGCTAAAAATGATGATTTTGCTTCATTCGCAAATAACATTTTAGATGCGGTTATCGAAAATGGTGCTACAACTGTTGATGCTGCAAAAGCATTAACTTACCCTGGTTCTTCTTTAACTATCGCTGATAGAATCATCGAAGAAGTAGGTAAGATCGGAGAGAAAATTGATCTTTCTGCGGTTGAAACCATTGAAAGTAACTTAGTAGTAGCTTACAACCACCCTGGTAACAGTCTTGCTTCAATGGTTGCTGTTTCTCATGCAGGTGATGCTGAGGCAGAAGCTGCAAGAAACGTTGCGATGCAAGTAGCTGCAATGAACCCTATCGCGTTGAATGACGAAGGTGTAGATGCTGAAACGATTGAAAGAGAGTTAGAAGTAGGTAGAGAGCAAGCACGTCAAGAAGGTAAGCCAGAAGCAATGATTGATAAAATTGCTCAAGGAAAACTAGGTAAGTTCTACAAAGAAAATACATTAGTTAAACAACAATTCATTAAAGATAACAGCCTAACTGTTGAAGCTTATTTAAAGAGCGTTAACAAAGAGTTAGTTGCTACAGGATTTAAACGAATTGCGTTAAGCTAAACGATTAAAATTTAATTAAAGAGAGAAATTTATTTCTCTCTTTTTTTTGCTCAAAACTCTCGTATGGCGATTAGGTTAGTGGTCTTAGAGTACCCATTATGGCCAAAAGGAATTCAGAAGGCCCAAATTGTTGAGAGAGTATTGTTAAATTTGTAAAAAATTTCTGAAATGATTTATAAGCGAATTCTTCTAAAATTAAGTGGTGAGTCTTTAATGGGCGATAAGCAATTTGGAATCGATCATAATCGGTTAGGGCAATATGCTAATGAAATCAAAGAAATTGTGGCTTCAGGAACGGAGGTTGCTATCGTAATTGGTGGAGGAAATATTTTTAGAGGTATTCAAGCTGCAGAAGGAGGGATGGATCGTGTGCAAGGTGATTATATGGGGATGTTGGCCACTGTCATTAATAGTATGGCGCTGCAATCTGCATTAGAAGAAGCTGATGTATATACTCGATTGCTTACGGCTATTAAAATGGAGCAAATTGCTGAGCCTTTTATTCGCAGAAGAGCAGTTCGTCATTTAGAAAAAGGACGTGTAGTTATTTTCGGAGCAGGTACCGGTAATCCATATTTTACTACTGACACGGCGGCTAGTTTGCGTGCTATTGAAATAGAAGCAGATGTAATTTTAAAGGGTACAAGAGTAGATGGGATTTATGATTCAGACCCTGAGAAAAATCCTAATGCTGTGAAGTACGACAAGGTGTCATTTAGTGAAGTATACGAAAAGGGCTTAAACATTATGGATATGACTGCCTTTACCTTATGTAATGAGAACAAATTACCAATTATTGTTTTTGATATGGATACGCCAGGTAATTTAAAAAAGGTGTTATCTGGTCAAGAAAAAGTAGGTACTTTAGTAGAGTTTTAGAATCAATTAGTCATGGAAGAAGAAATTGAATTAATATTAGAAAATGCAAAAGAGTTGATGCAAAAGTCATTAGCTCACCTAGAAGTAGCGCTGCTTAAAATTAGAGCAGGTAAAGCAAGCCCATCGATGCTAGATAGCGTAATGGTTGATTATTATGGATCCAATACTCCACTAGCACAGGTTGCCAATGTAAGTACCTTGGATGCTAGAACGATTAACGTTCAACCGTGGGAAAAAGGCATGATAGAACCCATCGAACGGGCGATTATCAACTCTAATTTGGGATTGAACCCTCAGAATAACGGTACCAACATTATGATTAATGTTCCGGTTTTAACTGAGGAGCGTCGTCGTGATTTAGTAAAACAAGCGAAGGCTGAAACAGAAGACGCTAAAGTAGGTGTTAGAAATGCGAGACGCGAGGCAAATGATGAATTTAAGCGATTAGAGAAAGAAGGATTAGCAGAGGATACAGTCAAAGGCCTAACCGAAGAAGTGCAAGAATTAACGGATGCTACAAGTAAAAGAATTGATGAGTTCTTAATTGCGAAAGAGAAAGATATTATGACGGTGTAATAACTGTTTAAATCATAATTTAGAGTCCTATTGCAGCCGCAGTAGGGCTTTTTTTTATCTATTGACTTCCTATGAAATCCCCCTTCATCCTCCTATACCTTCCTCCAGAAGCAATCACCAACCGAATTCTAAAAATCCAATCCGAGATCAATGAGGTGTATCCCATTGTAAAATCGAGTTCGTTGCCGCCTCACATTACCATTCTACCAAGCTTTAAAACGGATGAACGAGGTATTCAAACTTTTACAGTTAAATTGGAGAACCTCCTAAACGAGAAAAAGCTAGAACGAGTGGAAATCGTAACAAACAACTTTATTACTTTGCCCAATACCAACTTGAGCATTGATATTGCAAAAAACGAAGCTTTGGAGAACTTCAGAAAAGGATTGAAATTGTGGCTGATTAGTTTGAAAATAACTCCTCAGAAGCGTGAAAAGTACTTTTATGCACCTCACATTACCATTCGCAATAAATTCACGCGCAAGGCGCACTTTAAGGCCTTGTCTGCACAATATACTCAAGAACAGTTTCAGGAAAAAATGCATCTAAATGAATTGGTGCTGTTTGAACGAAAAGAAAATGGATGGGAAGAAAGATCGAAGTTTAAAATAGCTGATGTTTGACATTTTTTACTGCAAGGGATATTGCGTTGTATGCAAAGCTATTCCAGCGTCAGACAGAGTTACAAAATACTTCAAATATGATGGCTAACAAGTAAAAGCTATTGAACCATTCACTTATTATTTTATTGATTATTGGAAGTTATGCCCACACCTTCGTTCCTTCAGAGCAGTTTTTACAGATATCAATATTCTTTCGGCCATTTAGCAACTGACCTCTAAAATTTTGATAGGCCTCACCTTGCCAGATTTGATGAAAGCTCGTGTCTTTCAATTCGCCTAATCGATGGGTAGCATCTTTATCAAAACAGCACGGCACCACTTTTCCATCCCACGTGATGACGCAGGAGCTCCACATCTTCCAACATTGATCTTCTAAACTGTTTTTTATGCTGTATTTACCATCTGCTTCTTTTTGATAGCGGGAGTATTTCTGCTGTTCAGGGATTAACTCATTACCGTTTTCGTACTCATAGACTTGAGCGGTTTTTAATTTTACCGAATCTACCCCAAGCTCTTTCCCAAGTTTCTTAACATCTTCAATCTGATGCTCATTAGGACGAACCACCAAAAATTGAAACATGACATTTGGAGTAGAGGATTTTAACTTCTTCTTCCATTTTATGATGTTTTTGGTGCCTTCGATTACCTTACTCAAATCTCCTTTTTTACGATAGCTTTCATACACTTCTTGGGTAGTGCCATCAATCGATATAATGATTCGGTCTAATCCTGATTCTACCGTTTTTCGGGCATTTTCATCGTTTAAAAAGTGAGCGTTAGTGGAAGTAGCCGTATAAATTTTTCGGTCGGAGGCATATTTGACCATCTCTAAAAAGGAAGGGTTGATGTATGGCTCTCCTTGAAAGTAAAAGGTTAAATAGAGCAGGTCTTTTTCCAGTTGATCGATAATGCTTTCATAAAATTTGGGCTTTAAATTTCCCGTAGGTCGGGTAAAGTATTTTAAACCGCTGGGGCACTCTGGACAGCCCAAATTACAAGCCGTCGTTGGCTCAATGGAAATGCTGATTGGCAACCCACGCTGCATAGGCTTACTCCGCCATTTACTCCAAAAAAAACTACCCCAAACTTTGGTGATATTCATCACTTTTCTAACGCTTAGTTTAGAAACGAGGTTGATGGCATCTTTGGTATCAATTAACATGAAACGAAGTTACACATTCAAAATATCACTACCTTTCAAAAATGAAGGCAATTAAACTCACCCTTTCTGCGGTGCTGATATTTTTATCCATCGCTTCCATTGCTCAGACCACTCAAGTATCCGGAACGGTGCTTGATGAGCAAAGTAAACAGCCACTAGCTTTTGTTACTATAGCTATTGGGAATTCCGGTAACGGCTTTAGTACTGATATTGATGGCCGATTTAACGCTTCTATTAAACAAGAAACAGAAACCTTAATTTTTAGCTATATCGGTTATCAAAAAAAGGAAGTTTCGGTATCTGAGTTGGGCTCAAATTCTACTGTATTATTGAGTCAAACAGGGATTGATGTAAATGAAGTGACCATTGTGCCAGGGATAAACCCTGCGGATGTAATTATGGATCGAGTGATTGACAATCGTAAAATCAATAATCCAGAAGAGGCGACTGAATTTTCTTATGATTCATACAATAAGTTGGTTTTTACAGCAAATCCAGATAGTGTTTCCAAACAAATTGAGCTTCAAAAGGATTCAGTGAATAAAGATACATCAACTCAAAGTGCAATTGATTATGTTTCAAAGCAGCACTTTATTGTTATGGAATCGGTTAGCCACCGTGATTTTATTTCTGCCAATAAGGACAAGGAAGTCGTATTGGCAAGTCGAGTGAGTGGTTTGAAATCGCCTGATTTTTCACTAATTGGAACGCAGCTCCAATCGTTCTCTTTCTATAAAGACTATGTAGAGTTAATGGATTATCGCTTATTGAGTCCCATTTCTAAAGGAGCTACAAGTCAGTATTTATTTATCCTAGAAGACAGTATTATAGACCAAGGAGAGATGTACTATACCATTTCTTTTCAACCCAAGAGGGGGAAGAATTTTGAAGCTTTAAAAGGTCAATTATTCATTCATAAAGGAGATTATGCCATAAAAAGTGTAACGGCAAGCCCCGCGAAAGCAGGTGGTGGAATAGATATGAAAATTCAGCAACTGTACGAAAAGGTTGATGGCCAATGGTTTCCTAACCAACTGAATAGTAACTTAACATTTAATTCCATTATGTTGGGCCCTTTTCCATTATATGGCGTAGGTCGTTCTTATTTAAAGAACATAAAATTAGAATCACAGCGGCCAAAAAATAAGTTTGACAATGTGGTATTGGAGATGGATCGAAAGATTAAAAGCAATACGGATAGTTTGCTTAATGCGTTTAGAACAGATACACTTGACGTGAGAGAAGAACGCACTTATCAGAAAATGGACTCCATTGGCGAGGCTGAAAAGTTAGACGAAAAGTTGCGGTTATTAAAAATCGTAACGCGTGGATACATCCCGCTAGGGCCTGTAAATGTGGACATGGATAAGTTTGGAACTTTTAATAACTACGAAGGGATTCGTTTGGGTCTAGGAGCGCATACCAACGATCGTATTTCTGAAAAAGTTTCTCTAGGAGGTTATTTTGCTTATGGTTTTAAAGATAAAAATTGGAAGTATGGCGGAGATCTAAGTTATGCCCCATTTTCCGGTAACGACCTCAAGTTTACAGCTAGTTATTCTAATGACGTACTAGAGCGAGGCGGTGTGCAGTTTGATTTATTAAAAACGAGTGCGGTTTCTACAGCAGCTTATCGCAATTTGTACATCTACCAAATGGATCTTCGAGAGCAAGTAAAATTTGAAACTCACTTTAGTGCCTTTAAGAGTTGGCAGTTTAATTTGTTTGGGCAACACAATTGGATTACTTCTGGAGATGATTATCGGTTTAGGTCTAACATAGATGAATCCACCGCCTTGGTTTATAATGCTTTTCAGCAAACAGAAATAGGAGTAGAGACTCGTTTCGCCTATGGAGAAAAGTTTGTAGAGTTATTTGGTATGAAAATTTCGTCAGGGACAAAATTTCCAATTGCCCACGTTAAATATACCAGAGGTTTGTCTTCTGATGAATCTTCTTTTGACTACAATAAGTTTGAAGCTCGGCTTTCTAAGCTGTTTGTTATTCGGAATGCAGGAGAGTTAAATGTTCAACTTTTGGGTGGATATATGGATGCTACTGCTCCGTTAATCTTCAATTACACGCCAACAAGTGTAAACAGAGGGTTTCAATTGTCTGTAGCCAATACATTTGAAACGGCGAGACCCAATGAGTTTTTCCACAACCGCTTCGCAAGCCTCTTTTTGCGACACAACTTTAAAAAATTACTGTATAAAGGACAGAAGTTTCAGCCCGAGTTCGTCTTACACACTGCTTTTGGAGTTGGCGATATGATGGATCAATCCAATCACCTAAACATCGATTTCGATCAAATGGATCGCGTGTATATGGAGTCGGGTATGATCGCAAATGACTTACTTAAAATGCCATTTCTTTCATATGGTGCAGGTGTCTTTTATCGTTATGGACATTATGCTGCCCCGGATGAATTGGATAATTTCTTCTTTAAGTTAGCGATGCGGTTTGGGTTTTAAATGGATTGAATAAAAATTGGTTTTGCTTTTTAAATAACACATAAGTATACGACCTACTTTGATAACCACTACTTCACCAAACTCACCGTACCTCTGTATGTCTCTTCGTCCGTTTCTACGACATAATAATACGTGCCGCTTTCTAAGTTTCCTCCATCCCAAGGTTGGTTGTCTTTCCAGTTGGCGATCACCGCTCCCCATCGGTTGAAGATAACTACATTAAAGCGCTTACCGTTTGCATTTTGAAACTCCCACACATCGTTTAGTCCATCGCCGTTTGGCGTAAATATATTGGGGATTAGCAATTCACATTTATCTGCTCTAATTTTTACTTCACTTCTTGCAGTGCTTTCACAACTATCTACTACAGTTGCTAAGTAGAAAGTTTGATTTTGAGAAATAGTAAACTCATAAGTAAAACCTTGATAAAAGGGTGTTTCTGCTGTTGGTGAGCTGTACCAAAATAATTGTTGGATAGGCGCCGTAACTAAAGGTGTAATGGTAAGTGACGTATTTTTACAGCCATTAAAGGAAGTATCTTTTAAAATAACTTGAGTAGGATTGACCACCTGAAAGGTATCTGAATAGATTACATCGCAAACACTTAAGCGATAAAAAGTAGGATTAGAAATAGGCGTGTGAACAGCAGAAACTCCAATAGGCAAGTTTTGCCATGTGCTGAAATCATCACTAAATTGCCATTGGGCTGTTCCTACATGAGCTGAACTAAAAAGTCTTACTTCTTCTCCACTGCAAATAGTATCATCAGAAATGGAAAAAGTTCCTATTTGCTGATTAGTAGTAAACGTAGTATCAAAGATATTATTTGCAGCTACCTCATCTTTTGAGAAACTTGCTGTGACTATTAGATTATACGTAGCACCGATGGTGCTAAAATCAAAATTTTGAAGTAAAAATTCTGCGGTAGTTCCACCAATTAAAGGGTGGTTGGAAATTGGATTAAGCGCATTATTATTAATTTCTTGAGTAATGGTTTGCACCAATGTGCCATTGCGTCTTACTTCTGCTGTAAGGGACAACGTATCTTTAGTAAAATCGAGCCATTCTTCTCCTTCATTGGTGTAACTTACTGTTAGAGAAATTGGATTCGTATAGCAAGGCGTATTTTCTAGTGCTGCTTTTACACTCCCATCAAAACTAATCGGTAAACTATCACAACTGCCTAAATAAAGGTTATCAATGAAGTAGTAAGTTCCATAATAACTTGGCTGATAATTCCCACCTCCAATGAAAAGTGTATCAATTGCTGTAGTATCATTAAAATTACCCATCACTAAAAAACGCTCGCCACCTGTAGCTTTATAGGAATGGTTAAATACCGTCCAATTCTCTTTATCGGATATGTATTGGGTAGGAGAAACAATAATCTGTGGCGTATAGGGTAAATTGAAATTAGAAGACGAAGAAACCCGGTTATTAGAAAAGTAAATCCCTAATTGGCTGCGGGAAGCATATTGCATAGAATCTGGTAAATTTATATGAATCTTTAAACAATAATTAGTATCGGTTTGTAATGGTTGCTTTAATTGAGTTTGGATGTAATCTCTAATTGATTTTGTATTAGAATTTACAAAATAATATATTCCTAACCCTAAATAATTGTTTCCATTTTGAGCAAATTGATAACCTGCTAGAGATAGAGGCACTGTCCATAAAGTATCTTGGTAGGTATTGTAAAACTCAGGCCCTGATATTGGTCCACTTGCCATTTCCCAGTCTGCAGGCCAGTCAAATCCATTCACTATGGTTGCTGTATCCTCAAACGAGTGATTCCATATTAAATTTTGGGCGGTACAATGCACCGCCCAAAACCAAATACATATGGTAATTAAACTTTTCAATTATTCTATGATTAGTTTTCCGCTTTCTACTGCTTCGTTTCCTTTAATAAGACGATAAAAATAGATCCCAGGTTGTACAGCAGATAATAAAACTTGATGTTCTGAAGCAGGTCTTAATTGCTTGGTTATCTGTTTCTTTCCTAAAATATCATACAATTCAAAAATAACGATTTCTTCGTCGGTTACTTTAGAAGTGAATGCTAATAAAAAAAGTCCCCACCAAAGCAGTTGACTGCTCACGATGAGGACTTGTTAGTTCATTGGATATTCTCCTATCTGTCTTGTTGTCTGATTCCAGTATTAAAATATGGAGCAATTTTATTCTCTATTTCTTTTTGGAATTCTGGGCTTTGTGGGTACTGTTGACTCACCATTTGATACAAGCGCTGCAATACACCCATCGCTTGCTGTTGATCGCTTCTAAATGCTCGCTGTAGCTCTGGAGATAATGAATTATAATAAGCTACATCCTTGCTAAAGATATCTACTATCCGAGCTGTAATGGTATTGGCTTTCTCAAACTCACCTATTTTGTAATAGTTCTCAACCAAGAACATAGCGAAGATGTCGTACGGTACCGTTTTGTCAGGCATCACTTCAAATGCTTTATCGAGCACTTCTTTTGCTTTTTCATTATCCTTCTCTTCAATTAACTCAGAAGCCAATCGGTTGAATAGAATACGTAAGCTCATCGTCATACGGCGATTTGTTTCATCCATGTAGATGTCATTTTTATCCATACCACCCCATTGGAATTTCTCCATTACGTTGGTATATAAAATCTCACTATCTATAAACCCTGGATTTCCATCAGGACCACGCTCAGCTTTAATTGGTACCAATCTGTATGCCATTCCCTCTTGACGGAAATAGTTCTCTAATCCAATGTAGCTATCTGGACCGGTTGTGCTTGCAAAATAAATAGGACGATCCCAATCTGACGTAGCCAGTAAATCAAGTACAGCTAAGTCGTTTTTAAGGATATAACTTCCTTTTACGCTCCACTCGATGTAGTCGACCATTTTGTCTGCATCTTCCGGTTTAATGGTACCATCTTTTAGTAACTTCTCTTTGTTTACTTTCACGCGCAAGCGTTTAGTTGGAACAAAGTTGATGCTTTCACCACTTCCTACAGGAACTTTGGTTTGTGGATTGTCTGATAAAACAAAGTCAATAACTTTATCTACATCAGTATACCCCGAAAGCTCCTTACGGTCAACAACAGGTAAGTAGTCGTTTGTTCCTTGTCGGTACTTCTTTTGAGAGATACTCAATGGCAATGCATCTGAGTCGTAGGCTTTTCTTCTTACTTGTTCGATGTACCAATCGGTATTCAATAAACTCAAGTTTACCACACGAACATCTGTTCGGTACTCCTCCACTTCTTGCACATACCATAAAGGGAAGGTATCGTTATCCCCGTTGGTAAATAGTATCGCATTTGGCGCACAAGAATCGAGGTAGTTTTTAGCGAAATCTCGACCAGTATATCGGTCAGCTCTCGAGTGATCATCCCAGTTTTCTGCAGCCATAATTCCAGGCACTAGCCCGAGGCAAGCAATACTGGCTACAATTGCACCCACTTTCATGTTTGCTTTTTGTGCAATCAAATCAGCTATAGCGATTACACCTAATCCAATCCAAATGGCAAATGCATAAAATGAAGCCGCATAAGCATAATCACGCTCTCTTGGCTGCAGAGGATATTGATTTAGGTAAAGCACAATTGCCAATCCTGTAAAGAAGAACAGCAGCAACACAATTAATCCATTGTTTTTGTCTTGCTTAAATTGAAATAACAAACCGATTAATCCTAGGATTAGCGGTAACATGTAATATTTATTGTTGGCATTATTTTCAGTAATGGATTCAGGCAGGAAATCTTGGTTGCCCAACCTGATTTCATCAATGAACTTAATTCCGGTAATCCAGTTTCCATCACGCACGTTACCGTGACCTTGAGTATCATTTTGTCGGCCAGAGAAATTCCACATAAAATACCTGAAATACATCCAGTCCATTTGATACGCGAAAAGGTATCTTAAGTTTTCTCCAAATGTAGGTGTATTAATTACCGTAGGTTTTCCGCTGTTGTCAACTGTTTGAACCGGTTTTCCTTTAAATTTAGACCACCTCTTGTATTGTTTCACGCGAGGAGCCTCTGTGTTCCACATACGTGGTAAAAGAGTTTTAAATCGAGAATCGTATTGTGGAATTGTATTTTTACCATCGTTAGAAATAACATATTGACCAACTTCCTCATCTTTTACAAAAACAGGACTGCCATCGTCGTAAGGGTCTTGTCGGTCGAGTGGAGAATTAAATGAAGGCCCATTAAATAAAGGACGATCCCCATACTGCTCCCGATTGAGGTAAGATAAAAGGGTAAATGCATTTTCAGGATTGTTCTCGTCCATTGGAGGGTTTGCGTTTGAACGAATCACGATAGCTGCAAAAGAAGAATACCCTAAAACGATTACCGTAAAACATAAAATGGCAGTATTCCAAATGGGTTTGTTTTTCTTCTGTGTGAAGTAAAGTCCAAAAATGATTAACCCAATTAGCAACGCAATATAAATGAAGAATCCGGTATTAAATGGCATTCCCATTCCATTGGTAAAGATGCGCTCAAAAATAGTTGCTCCTTTGATCAGTCCAGGAATAATTCCATACTGCACAAACCCTAAAATAAGAATAGCTACAACTCCTGCTTTTATAAATCCATTTCTAGAGAATTCATATTTCTTAAAGTAGTATACAAATACAATTGCAGGAATGGCAAGCAAGTTCAATAAGTGAACCCCGATTGAAAGGCCCATTAAATAAGCAATCAATACAATCCAACGAAGGTTATGCTTTTCGTCAGCAACGCTTTCCCACTTTAAAATGGCCCAAAAAACGATTGCAGTAAAAAGAGATGACATGGCGTAAACCTCACCTTCCACAGCGGAGAACCAAAATGAGTCACTAAAAGTGTAGGCTAGCGCTCCAACTAATCCACTGCCCATAATGGCGTAAATCTTACCATCAGTAAGCTCGCCAGATTTTTCTGCAATTTTCTTAGCGAAGTAGGTAATCGTCCAGAACAAGAACAAAATCGTAAAGGAACTTGAAAGTCCTGACTGAATATTTACCATCATTGCAGCATTTTCAGGACCTGAGAACAACATAAAAAATCGAGCAATCATAGAAAAGAGGGGAGCCCCTGGAGGGTGGCCTACCTGTAGTTTATAAGCTGTTGCGATAAACTCACCACAATCCCAAAAGCTGGTAGTTGGTTCAATAGTCGATAAATAAACAAAAGTGGCTATTAACCAAGTAACCCAACCAAACGACAGGTTTAACTTCTTAAAAGTATCCATATGTATGTGATAAAATATAATTCAAACAGATGCGAATTTAAAGATATTTAGGGAATAGAATAGTCTAACAACAAATTCTTGCGGTTTTTATTTTTTGAAATAGAAATTATTATTAATTTTGGCATCTCTTAACAAAGATTGCCCGATGGTGTAACTGGCAACACGTCGGTTTTTGGTACCGAAGAGTCTAGGTTCGAGCCCTAGTCGGGCAACATTTTTTTTAACCTCTCTGCATAATGATCGCAGAGAGGTTTTTTTATGCATTGAAGTCTTAGGGCGAGAAGCGTCGGCCTGAGCATTTTGTCGAAGGGTTTATGCGAAGATCAACTGTGGTAAAACTTTTTTTATCAAAAAAAAGAGCAGCTGTGCAGCTGCTCTTTAATTGGTCATTGTTAATTGGTTTAACTTGCTTTATTGGTTAGCCTCAATCGATCGGTTAGGCGATAAATGGTTTCGATAATCAATTCCTCTATTTTAATGATAGAATCATCCCCTTTTTTGAGTGATAAGGTGGATTGAGTAAGGTTTTTAATCGTTGTGCTATATTCCTGCTCAAATGTGATGACTTCTACTTTAGGGTTTTCTTGCAGTTGACTTAGGTCAGCAGCCGAAACCATTGACGTATTGATTAGATATAAATCAACTGATTCGTTGATATCTATTCGCTCGGAGTGATCGAGCAGAATTGCATCAGATCTTTTTTTGAAAACATATTCATGCAGCATAAGGTGCAAGACCTTATCATCATCAATATGTTTTACTTTCCATTGGCTCATAGCTTTAATTTTTTATAAAGTTATGCGTGCAAAACAGTTTACTAATTTTAATTTCGATGAATGTATGCTTATTGCTGATAAGAACTCCTTTATAGATGATTTTTGAAAGCGATTTCAAGTTAAAAGTGTTGTTGTTTGGTTCTTGGTCATCGTAAATTAAATTAGATTTGTTTCGCAATGAAGAAGATTATAATAGCTTTCCTTTCGGTCCTATCATCCATTTACGGTAGTTTGACGGCACAGGAGTTGTCAATTAGCCAACTTTCTGACGGTATCAGTAATATGGACTATGTGTACGATATGCACACAACAACTGAAGGGACACTATTAGTAGCCACCGATCACTCATTGGTAAGTTATAATGGGTTTGACTTTACGAGTGTAGAATTGCAGCATGCACATACGTCTCCTTTAATAACTGCCATAGAACAGGCGCCAAACCCAAAATTGGTAGGCCACTTTAAGGGCTTCATATCCTCCTTACCTATTTCTGAGAAAGTTTCTGCAACGCTAAAGGGTAAGGTAGTCGCAATTGTTGGATACGAATCCAAACATTTCGTATTTGATCAAGGCGGAAACTGCTATACACTCAATGATGACTATGAAATAGAAGGTACTAAACAAGTAGTTAATAGCGGTACAGTTAATCAGGTTTTTGAACACGGAAGCTTGTTTTACTTCTGCACTACGCAAGGCTTGAAAGTAGCGCAGATACTTGCAGACGGAAATTGGTCGGTTAGTCAACATTATTTTGATGGGAGTAGGGTGTCCTCAGTTACCATTTTTGAAGAAACACTCTACGCTGTAGTGGATAATACTATTGTAAGACTAAAGTCCTCAGGTGAAACGGAGCCATTGCTTATGCCTGAGATTAATGGGGAAATCAAATCAGTTTTAGCTACAAACGAACGTCTTGTTGTGGGTTCTACCAGTGGATTATATGACTATAATCTGCAAGGTGGATTGCTGCTTTCAGGTGCTAAAACTGATCACGAGTCACGGCCATTTTCAGTAACCAAACTCTATCTATCGCCTAACGGTGCTATATATGTGGCAACCTATGGTCATGGTCTTTGGGCATTGCCATCAACTACTTTTTATTATCTTTCTAATAAGCAGTTAGGTAATCAAAAAATCAATGCCATTAATTTTATGGCGAATAATTGCATGGTAGTGGGCGGTCGAAATGGTCTGAGCTTCTATCAAGATGGAAAAATATTACAAGAAGTACCGGCTTCTATAAATCAGCTTCAAGAGAAACTAGTTTCAACGATTCGCAATCATCCTGATGGATTAGTAATCGGTACTGAAGAGGATGGGGTTTGGCTATTGGATTCTGAGTTAGAGTTGACACAGCTCATTAAAAATATTTCTTCTGTTGCAGATATTGCTAGTGATGCGGATGGCAATATGTGGATTAGTACAAGTTACGAAGGGTTGTATACATTTGAGAATGGACGATTGAAGCATTATTCTGCAAGCAGTAACTTTAGTAGAAATGATTTATCTAGAATTGCGCTATATGACAATCAGTTGTGGTTTGTGAACGGCGATGATGGTTTCGGATACATTAATTTATCTGATAGTAGTTTAATTATTCCACAAGATTTGCCACCGGTCAAACTGTTAGACTTTGGAATTGATAGCAATCAAGAAATTTGGGCAGCAACTCAAGGTGACGGCATTATGAATTACCAAGGGAATAGCTTCTCCTTTATCGACCTATCGGATGTGCTCGGAAACAATTATTCAAATACGCTACTGGTTGACAATCAAAATGGGTTGTGGTTAACAGGGCAGCAAGCATTGCTAAAATGGACTCCACAAAACCGGGTAAAAGCGACCAAGCTTACACTCTACTTTGAGTCCACGTTTAGATCAAATGCTGCTTACCATCATTCCAATACCAACTGGGTCTATTATGGGACTGAGCAAGGTATTATTTACTTTAATGCCTCAGAAGAAACTCAATTCAATACATCTTCCGTTAATGTTTTGCTGGATAATCAGTCTGGAGCAAATAATCAGTGGTTTTTGCCTTTTAGAGAGTCTTATAAGATAAGTTTCACTAATCCTGATTTGATTCAAAATTCATTTTTGGAATACAGCTATTTTGTCACTGACAGCCAAGATGATTGGACTCTTATTGATGACAATTCGTTTAATTTAAATGATCTAGACTATGGTTCATATGAAGTTCGCTTAAAGGCAGCTTCAGAAAGTGGTATTATATACCATATGCACACCTTAAAATTGGAGATAAGCAAACCTTATTGGTTGCAGCCATGGTTTTATTTATTAATCCTAATTATTCTAGGAATAGGTATTTATTTGTTTATATCCTTTAAAACGAAACAGCTTCGGAAACGAAATATCCAATTGAAAAAATTAGTAGCGTTGCGTACCGCTGAAATTACTCAGAAAAACCGAAAGTTAGAGCAGTTTGCATATGCTGTTTCACACGATTTAAAGAACCCTGTTGTAAATATTATAGGTCTTGTAGAGATGCTTGAAAAAATGCAACTATTTGATGAGGGTAAACCAAAAGAGGTGTTTGGTATGTTGGGTACTTCATCTCGTCAACTGGATAGTTTGGTCAAAGGTTTAGTTGAATTATTAAAAGTAAGAAATGTCGATTTAGTGCTTGAGGACCTCCATTTTGAAAATTTATTTAATGAAGTTCGTCAAGCGATTTCATTGCAGATAGCAAAGAGTAATGCTGAAATAAGGATAGACTTTTCCGCTGCACCTGTTATTCACTTTAACCGAACTTATTTATACAGTATCATTTATAACCTAACTTCAAATGCTGTAAAATATAGAAACCCTGAGAAGCAGTTACACATAAAAATCAGTACACGAAGAGAGGAGAAATATATTGTTTTTGAAATTCAAGATAATGGGTTGGGGATGGATTTAGAAAATTCCGGCGATCAATTGTTTAAAATGTTTAAGCGTTTTCACGATCACGTGGAGGGTACTGGAGTTGGTCTGCACTTAATTAATGATATGGTAGAAAGTTCAGGTGGATATATTGATGTGAAAAGTAAACCTAGAGAGGGAACAACTTTTAGTATTTACTTAAAGTCTACCCCCTAGTCAATAAGTTCATTCTTTACGATATGATCTTTCACTTCATTAAATGCATCAACTAATTGATCTATAACATTTTGAGGGATGTGTTTTTCTTCCGCCAGAAGCGAGTCGATAGTCGTTGCTATGCTAGCAACATTAATAGCACCAACAGTTTTAGAAGATCCGATTAGTTTGTGCGCACGCTTTTTAGCAGTGGTTTTATCTTTAGTTGTAAGTGATTTAAGTAATTGATTAATATCTTCTTGCCC
The DNA here is from genome assembly GCA_965660325.1 of uncultured Acidiluteibacter sp. Taxonomy (GTDB): domain Bacteria; phylum Bacteroidota; class Bacteroidia; order Flavobacteriales_E; family Vicingaceae; genus Acidiluteibacter. The sequence continues at coordinate 24,955 of CBFHZL010000009.1, read as the reverse complement.
GTCATCTAAATACATTTCTAGTATTCTGCTGATCAAGCTTTCATCAAATTCTTTTAGGTTGTATAGGTCTAATACAGGCACGAGTTTTCAATTAATTAATGAAATATTCAGTTATTATATGCTCTATTTTTTCTTTAGTAATTGGCTTATTTAAATACCCGTCCGCACCTAGCTTATTTGTGATTTTCTCAGCAGGTGTGGTTGTGATCTCGGCTATTAAGGCAATGACCTTTGCTGTTTTAAATTCTTGAGGAAGTTTTTGGTAATTTGCCATAAACTCATACCCATCCATTACCGGCATGTTGAGATCTAAAAAAATGATGCTGGCAGGAGTTTTCAAAAACCTATCTTTATCTGAGAAGTGATTCAAAGCCTCTTGTCCATTTTTATACGTAAAAACATGATGGCATATATTAAGACTTTCTATGAGATGTTTACTAAGAAAGTTGGTGACATTGTCGTCGTCAATGAGTAGTATAGAGTCCAGTTTATCCATTCTTAGTTAAAGTAGGTTTATGCGTTCATACAGGTCTTTTTTGTTGGATCTGCTTACTGGAAAAGTTTTGTTTTTAATAATGACAATGTTCTCTTCTATTTTATCAATTTTATTTAAATTTATTATAAAGGATCGGTGTATTCTACAAAAACTAGCAGACGATAGTTTCTCCTCTACCTTTTTCATCGTAATATTTACCACATATCTTTTATCATCGGTATGTATAGTTACATAATCCCCTAGTGACTCAATCCAATTAATAGCATCTATGTCAAGCTTTACAAATGCAGAATCAGCTTTGATAAAAATATTTTTTGCTGTATTATTTTCTGAGGAAACTGATCGCTGTTGTTTTGCTTCCTTTACCTTATTTATTGCTTTTAATAATCGGTCTAGCGTAAATGGTTTGAGTAAATAATCAGTGGCAGAAGTCTCATATGCCTTGAGGGCATAGCTTTCTCGTGAGCTAATGAAAATGATAAATGGATTATCGCTCAACGTTTCTAAAAACTCGAAGCCGTTCATTTCCGGCATCTCAATGTCAAGAAATATAATGTCTACCTCTTGGCTATTAATCACTTTAAGTGCCTCCGTTATTTTTTCGCAAGACGCTATTACTTCTATTGTCCCTGTTTGGTTTAATAACTCCTCTAGGGCTAACCTTGAAACATTGTCATCATCTAAAATTAGGCAGTTCATAAAACTAGTTGTTTATTTCACTCGTAAATAAATATGTAATTTGCAGATGCAAATACTATAGGCGACAAATTTAAACCAATATTCCACATGAAAAAATTTTCTATTTACCTTTTAATGACTTTGCTATTTAGCATGCTGAATCTAACCAGTGGTATAGCCCAAAACCATAAAGTGTATGCAAGTTTATTACAAAAGCACGTTTCGGAAAATGGTCTCGTGAACTATAAGGGCTTCATAAATGATAAACCACAGCTCAATGAGTACCTTAATAGCCTAAGTGAGCATCCGCCCAAACCAAGTTGGAGCGATAAACAAAAGATGAGTTACTGGATCAACGTATACAATGCGTTTACTATAAAGTTGATTGTAGATCATTATCCCGTAAAAAGCATTTTATCGATCAACGAAGGAAAACCTTGGGATTTGTCATTCATTCCTATAGGCGACAAAATGTACACACTCAATCAGGTTGAAAACGATATTTTGAGAAAGGATTTTGATGAGCCGAGGATTCATTTTGCTATTAACTGTGCATCTATTTCTTGTCCTAAATTATTGAATAGGCCGTTCGATGCTGCATTATTACCTACACAGCTAAACAAAGTTTCCAAGGAATTTGTACAGAATACAGACAAGAATATGGTAACAGCCAAGTTGCTTAAAATCTCAAAAATATTTGATTGGTTTAAGGGTGATTTTGAGTCTTCGGGTGGTGTGATTGGTTTTTTAAATACCTATGCAGAAGTTAAGATCGTTCCTTCTCCCAAAATTATGTACATGGATTACAACTGGAACTTAAATCAACAATGAGACGGGGGTTAATAACATTCATAAAAAATCCTGAATTAGGAAAAGTAAAGACTCGACTTGCAAAATCGATTGGTGATAGAAACGCCCTAATCGTTTATAAAGAATTACTTATCAAAACGAGAACAGTCACGGCTGCCGTAGATGCAGAACGCTTTTTATTCTACTCCAATCAAATTGATTATGCCGATGAATGGAGCACTACGGATTTTATCAAACACCTACAATCAGAAGGAGACTTAGGTGAAAAAATGAAGCAAGCATTTCAGCAGGTGTTAGCTGCAGGAAATAGCCCCGTAGTGATTATCGGAAGTGATTGTTTTGACATTACACCCGCAATTATCGAAGCAGCTTTTAAATCACTTCAGCATAATGATGCCGTTATTGGTCCTGCTAATGATGGTGGTTATTATCTGTTGGGAATGAAAAAACTCCACTCAGAACTTTTTACAGGAATGCAGTGGAGCACTGATTCTGTTTTTGAACAAACAATTGAACGGTTGAATCAGCTGAACCAAAAGGTCTATATATTACCTGAGCTTATTGACATCGATGAGCTATCAGATTTAGAAGCATCTTCTTTTGATTCTTCTTACATCCAGGAGCTCAAATCTAGGCGTTAATTATGCTAACTTTGCCTCCACATTTTTTTGAAATTATAGCTTAAGACATGACATTAGAACAAATAAAAGAAGCAGCAGATTATATTAAAACCCAAGGAGTAGATGCTCCATACTTCGGAATCGTACTTGGTACCGGCTTGGGCAACTTGGTAACTAAGATTGAGACAATTGTAGAGATTGATTATGCAGATATTCCTCATTTTCCTGTATCTACGGTAGAGTCTCATCACGGTAAGTTAATTTACGGGACAGTAGAAGGTCAGAAAGTGTTGGCTATGCAAGGCCGATTTCACTACTACGAAGGATATACCATGCAACAAATTACATTTCCTATTCGGGTGATGAAGTTGTTGAACATACAAAAGTTGCTTATTTCTAATGCTGCTGGTACAGTGAATCCTGAGTTTAAAAAAGGAAGCTTAATGTTGTTAGATGACCACATTAACATGTTACCTGCAAACCCATTAACTGGAAAGAATTTGGACGAGTTAGGACCACGTTTTCCTGATATGAGTCAACCATATGATGCAGCAATGAATGCTAGCTTGGAGTCAATAGCAGCTGATTTGGACATTACACTACATAGAGGGGTATACACACCTGTTGCAGGACCAAATTTAGAGACTAGGGCTGAATATCGATATTTACGAATGATTGGTACAGATGCAGTTGGAATGTCTACAGTGCCTGAGGTAATTGTAGCTAATCACATGGGGCTTCCTTGTGTCGCTATTTCTGTGTTGACCGATGAGTGCGATCCTGATAATTTAAAACCAGTTTCCATTGCTGAAATTTTGGAAATTGCCGGGAGAGCGGAGAAAGACCTTACCAAGTTGTATGTAGAATTAATAAAACGTGGTTAATTTCTAGAATACCACTTTTTAATAACATTAATAGCCGGTTTGTTTTGTGGGGTATATCCAATATCTTTCAATCCTCCGGCTTTTTTATTGTTACTAAACCATTTCCAAAGGTAGCCGCCTGCAATATAATCTTCTTGCCAGAATACTTCATAGAATGCCTCCAAGGCTATCTTTTGAATTTCCATGTTCGCCGCTCCTTTTGTGTAAGACTCCCAAGGTTTATCTAAGCTGTAATCCACACTCCTATATCCATACTCTGTAAATAGTACCGATTTTTGGTAGTCAGATGAGAAGGCTTTTAAGGTCTTATTAATTGAATCAAGCTTTGCGATTACCTTAGTTTTGTTTGGTTGGCGTTCGTTAGATACAGGGAAATAAGCATCCACGCCTATTAGGTCTAGTTCATACCAAAATGGTATAGCAGCATAATCATCCCAATTGGAGGCATAGGTAAGCGGGCCGTGGTAGTACTGCTTTACAGAATCAATTAGAGCAAACCAGAATGCTGGACGTTTTTCAGTGAATTTGCCCAATTCAGTGCCTATGCAGAAGGCAGCGACTTGTGTTTTTTCTGCAATTTTGGCAAACTCAATGATGTAGCTAAAGTAGCTGGATTCGAATATGTTCCAATTTTCTTCAGTTATTGGCTCAAAGTGGCCAGTGTAAAGTCCGCCTTTTATCCAAAGCTGAGGTTTCAATAGCACTTTGATCCCAGTTTGGTGTGCTAATCGAATGGTTTCTGTTACTCCGGTTGATTGTTCGCCCCACCATTGGTTTTCATTGTTATAGATTACTGCGGGGTTCTCGGAGCCTCGGCTAAATGCGTAAGGGATGATGGCTACAGAATTGCTATTGGTGTTTTCCTTTAAAATAGTAAACGGCTGTTGGTCTATTTTATTCGCAGGAGCTACAAAGCTGATTCCATTATGCCTGTTTACGGAACCTATTTGACTGCAACCATTCGAAAAAAGTAGGATAATCCATGATGTAAATAGTACCTTTATCTGCATTTTTAAATGTACTCATATTTGAGTCAAATTTCTAAACTAGAATGCTTGGCACAATTTTTATATTATTGTGGTTAAATTGAATTCATACGATGCTTAAAAATAGTCTATTTTCCCTTTTAGTATTTTCGTTGGTATTGCTGCAAAGCTGCACCGGCACTAAAAAGTACGCCAAGCAAGCTATGCAGTTTGAGTCTGCCGGGATGTACACCGATGCAGCAAAAAATTACTTGGAGTCTTTAAGAAGAGATCCCAATAACATTGAAGCGCGTATTGGTTTGAAGAAAAATGGAGAAAAAGTTTTTCAAGATCATTTGGATCGATTTTTTACCGCAAAAGCCACAGGAGAAAAGAAGAAAGCTGTTTATGCTTATTTAGATGCCCAAGCATATGCTGACGTGCTGTCTTCTTATAATATTGGAGTGGAGCAGCCTTCTTATATGAAAAAGGACTTTGAAATGGTAAAAGATGCTTATTTGGAGGAACTTTATAATGAAGGAAAAATGCGAATGGGTGAGTCTTCTTATGCTGAAGCCGAAAATATATTTAAAGAGGTGAAGTCATTAGATCCGGATTATAAAGATGTAGATCGTCTAAAAGAAATTGCATACGTTGAGCCATATTATCAAAAAGCTGTAGACGCATACGCAGAGGAGCGTTATGTGAAAGCATATAATTTGTTAGATAATGTTGTAAAGCAAACGCCAGACTACAAAGATGCTAAAGCACTGCAGTCAGAATGTTTAGAACTTGGAATCTTTACCATTGCTATTGTAGGGATCGGTAACACGACAGGAGATGATGTGTTAGGGCATAAAATTCAGGCTTCTTTACTGACAAATTTGACGCAAAATAACAATCCGTTCATTAAGATTATTGATCGGGAAAATATGGAAAGTATTCTGGAACAGCAGCGGTTGAACTTATCAGGTGCAATTGATGAAAATACTGCCGCATCAGTAGGTGAGTTACTTGGTTCTAAGGCAGTATTGTCAGGAAAAATCATTGAACGCACACTTACTACTGGCAGAACAAGGACGTATGCAAGAGAGGGTTTTCAAGCTTATTCGGTGAAGCGTTTTAATAAGGCTACCCAGAAAGATGAGTTAGTTACCAAGTATAAAAAAGTAGGCTACAAAGAATATTACCAAATGAACGAGGTAAAGCTGGCGTATCAGCTGCAAGTTACTTCTTTAGAAACCGGAGAAATTATTTTTTCTAGAGTATTCGATCGGACCAATACGGATGCTATGCATTTTGCTATATATGAGGGAGACCCAAGGTATCTATACCCTGAATCAAAGGGTACTGTTTCTCTGAATAAAAATGAAAAAAGAAGGCTTGATGGGTTGCTTTCCGCTAAACGAGAAGTAAAAGCTACTACAGAATTAATGGATGAGTTGTTGGACAGTTCGACCAATTATTTTTCAGATGATATTATTCGGACTGTAAACAGTTACATAAGCAAATGAGACTATTAATAGGAATGTTTAGTGTGCTGCTTTTGTTTGCATGCAAAACAAACGAAATTGTGCAAAAAGAACCGATCAAACCTAAGCCATATTGGGTGGAGAATAGGCCTTTAAATTCAATTGACTATATCGGTATTGGTGTTGCCCAAAAACGTCCAGGAGAAAATTTTATTGAATCGGCTAAGAGTAATGCATTGAGCGATTTGGCTTCAGAGATAAAGGTGAATTTAGAGTCAAATACAGTGTATTATCAAGTGGAACGAAACGGGGTGATGAATGAAGATTTTAGATCTACAATAACGACATCTGCTGCTGCTGATATCGAAGGGTATGAGCTAGTTGGGTCTTGGCAGAATGAGGAAGAATATTGGGTCTACTACAAACTCTCTAAAGCAGATTATTTGAGGCGTGTAGAGGAAAAGCGATTGAAGGCGAAGAATTCAAGTTTAGAATATCTAGAGCGGGCTAAAGAATACCAAGAAAACGGAGAGGTGAAAGTGGCCATACAAAAGTATTTTGATGCATTTGCAGCTATTCAAGCATATCCTGCAAGCTCCATTGAGGTGGCTTATAATGGTTCGCTAACTTTTTTAGATAATTTAATATACATCAATTTGCAGCAACTGTTTTCGCAGATTTCTTTCAAAGGTCCTAACGTTCTGCCTCAACTCTCATTCTCTAATCGATTTGAGACACATCTACCTCTAGAGGTAGATTATGCCGGGAAAATGTTACAAGGGTTACCAATGAAGCATAGTTATTTCACACAATATGGAGCAGTTAATCAAACTATTTTTTCAAATGAAAAAGGGGTCTTAGATGTGCATGCCAAGGTGAAGTCATTGCAGCCCAAAAAATCGACTCATAGCCTAGCTTTAGATATGAATGCATTAATTGGTTCACGAGAAGATGCTGCATTTTTAAAGTACAAGGTCGCTAAGCTTATTCCTCCAAGATATTCGCTGGATTTATCAGTAATTGCTCCTAAATTATATGTTTCTAGCCAGGAGAAATCCTTAGGGAGTAATTCGAATAGAGAGGTGCTTAAAAGTGTTGTGGTAAGCGAATTAGCCAAGGAAGGAGTGGTGATTGTGGATCGTGTAAATAAGGCTGATTTGATCCTTTCTCTGGTGTCAGACACGCAGTTTCAAAGCCAGTCCAATGATTTTATAGCAGTAGGGTTAACTTATTCCATTGTGCTTACTGAACGTAATAATAAGAAAACAGTGCTTTCGCTTGAAGAAGGTCCAGTAAAAGGAGTTTCTTTGGATAAAGAAAGAGCATCAGTAAAAGCATATGAAAAGGCTGAGGGTCAATTGAAAAGAGTTGGAATGCAGAAAATTAAGTCTTCCATTTTGGATTTCTAAGAATTATCTTACAACTTTGGCACAGTTTCTGAAAAGAACATATAAACGATTAAAATCTATATAAAATGAAAGTGGAATTAAAAAAGGCGGGTATAATGGCGATTACGGCATTAACTTTAGTTGCAGGAATAACATCTTGTAAAAGTAAAAAGAAAGTAGCAGAGCGAGAGCGCCCTGCCGACGAAGTATTAGTAAATGTTTATTGCTCAGGTGATGATTACTTTAGCAATAACAAATACTTTAGAGCAAACTCTGTTGGAGAAAGCATGGACCAATCGACTTCTAAGAAAAAGGCGATGAGTAATGCAAAAGCTGATTTGGCGTCTGCTATTCAAACCACAATAAAAGGAACAATTGACAACTATGTAAACTCTAGAGAAGTAAATAATGTTGAGGAATTATCTGAGCGTTTTGAAGGGTTAACTAGAGAAGTAATTAATCAAGAATTAATCGGTACAAAAACGATTTGTGAGAAAGTAACTAAAACAGCAAGTGGTAATTACAAAACATACATTGCAATAGAGTTGTCTGGAGACGAAATGGTTGGAAAGATGAATGAGCGATTGGCAAAAGACGATATGCTTAAAGTAGATTATGACTATGAAAAATTCAAAGATACATTTGAAGAAGAGATGAAAAAGCTCGAAAATCGATAAGATCTTTAAATGATAGTACTAAACGGGGGTAGATAGATTTCTGCCCCCGTTTTTTGTTTGCTGATTTAATCCCACTTGAAGTAACCCTTTTGTTATATTTAACGATATTTGTTCAACATTTTTAAAATGGGGGGAAAGTTTCCGTATTTAATCTCTTAAGTTACAATCTATGTGGGCCAAATTTGCCGGTCATATCCTACGTCGTCGCTATTATATAATAGCGCTATTAGTTATAATTACTATCGTTATGGGCTTTTTTGCTCGCAACGTGAAGATGTCATATGAAATGGCTCAAATGCTACCCGATACGGATAGCACTTACCAAGATTTTGAACGGTTTAAAAAACAGTTTGGTCAAGAAGGAAGCGTTCTAGTTATCGGGATGCAAGAAAAAGAACTATTTGAACTGGATAATTTTAACAAATGGTACTCCTTAAGCAATGACTTAAAGAATGTTGAAGGGATTGATGAGATACTTTCTATTCCTGCAATTATTACCTTGGATAAAGATAAGTCAAAAAAGAGATTTATCCCTAGGAAAGTCTTTCAGCAGCAACCATCCACACAAGAAGAGTTAGACAGTTTATTAGGTGTAGTGTATAGTTTGCCTTTTTACAACGGCTACCTGTATAATAATTCGGATGACTTCACTTTAATGGCACTCACGCTAGATCGAAAATACTTAGACTCTAAAGATAGAGCAGAGTTGATGGATAGCACGTATTCACTGATTCATCAGTTTGAAAATGAAACTGGTTTGAAGGTTCGCTCTTCCGGTTTGCCGTACATTCGGTCAAATAATACCACTAAAATAAGCGCTGAGATAAAGCTCTTTATCGTGCTTGCTATTTTGGTTACCTCGATTATTTTATTGCTGTTCTTCCGATCTTTCAAGGCCATGTTTTTGTCGATGCTTATCGTAATGACTGGAGTTGTTTGGGCAGTCGGGTTTCTTGGGTTGTTCGGTTTTGAGATTAGTATACTTACAGCATTAATTCCACCGCTAATTATTGTAATTGGTATTCCCAATTGTATTTTTATTCTCAATAAGTACCATCACGAGTATAGCTTACATGGCAACCAAATGAAGGCACTCAATCGTGTTATTCATAAGATTGGAAATGCTATATTCTTAACCAATACGACTACAGGTCTTGGTTTTGCAACATTTATTTTTACTCAAAGCTCTATTCTTGTTGAGTTTGGAATAATTGCTTCACTTGGAATATTTTCTGTCTTCCTGTTGTCCATAACGCTAATGCCGATTATGCAGAGTTTCATGCGTCCTCCGGGTGAAAGACACATCAAACATCTAGAACGAAAGTGGGTGTACACTGTTGTGAAGCAATTGGAAAATATCGTAGTCAATCATCGAAAAAAGGTATATGCCATTACTACATTGATATTAATAGTGGCTGCATTTGGCATTACAAGAATAACGGTAACAGGGAATATTGCAGACGACTTGCCTCGATACGATCCGGTTTATTTAGATCTGAAATTCTTTGAGAGTGAGGTGAATGGTGTTTTACCACTTGAAGTTACGGTAGATACAAAAAAGAAAAATGGCGTATTCAAGCTGTCTAACTTAAAACGAATTGATAAGCTGCAGAATTTATTGGGAGAATACCCAGAGTTTTCCAAACCTTTATCAATTGTGGAAGGATTAAAATTTGCAAAGCAAGCATTTTATGGAGGGGATTCTTCAAAATACAGTTTATACAACAGTCAAGAGCAAGCTTTTATAGGACCTTATTTTCGTGGCGCCGATGAAACAAGCAAGGAACTCCTCACTTCATACGTAGATACGAATAATCAAATCACGAGAATTACTGCACAAGTAGCTGATGTAGGAACGAACCGAATGGAGGCTATCATGTCTGATTTAAAGCCGCGGGTGGATGCTATTTTTAATCCTGAGAAGTACCAAGTTTCTCTCACAGGAACCAGTATTGTTTGGCTAAAAGGAACGGAGTATCTCGTTAAAAATCTATTTATCAGCCTAGGGATAGCTATTTTGTTGATTGCTTTTATCATGTCGATTCTGTTCTCTTCAGTTCGTATGGTATTCATGAGTTTAATCCCCAATTTACTGCCACTCATTACAACGGCAGCTATAATGGGATACTTTGGCATATCGATTAAGCCATCAACCATTTTAATTTTTAGTATTGCATTTGGTATTTCTGTCGATGATACTATTCACTTTTTGGCCAAATATCGACAAGAATTAAAATCACATTCTTGGAATATTAAAGAAGCGGCACTATTGGCTTTGCGCGAAACGGGAGTAAGTATGATTTACACCTCTATCGTTTTATTCTTTGGGTTTGGGGTGTTTGCAGCATCTGAATTCGGAGGTACCGTGGCGCTTGGTATGTTGGTATCATTGACATTGCTAGTAGCCATGTGTGCGAATTTAATTTTATTGCCATCACTGATTTTAAGCTTAGAAAAGCGCATTACGACTAAAGCATTTGAAAAAGAATCATTGATTGAATTGATTGATGAAGAAGAAGATATTAATTTAGAAGAGTTAGAAATCAACTCCACAAATTCAAACCAAGAATAATTATGAAAGGAATTATTTTAGCAGGAGGGTCAGGTACTCGCCTTCATCCTTTAACATTGGCGGTGAGTAAACAATTAATGCCGGTATACGACAAACCGATGATTTATTATCCATTGTCTACTTTGATGAGCGCAGGTATTAATGAAATTTTAATCATCACAACGCCGCACGATAGTGATAGTTTTAAAAAGCTGCTTGGTGATGGTTCTCAGTTTGGTTGTACGTTCGAGTTCGCAATTCAAGAGGTGCCAAATGGCTTGGCGCAAGCATTTATCATCGGAGAATCCTTCATTGGGGATGATAGTGTAGCGTTAGTTTTAGGAGACAATATCTTTTACGGTACTGGTTTAGAAGAAAACCTACAACAGCATTTAGATCCAAAAGGTGGGGTTGTTTTTGCTTATCATGTTTCTGATCCTGAGCGATATGGTGTGGTTGAATTTGATAAGCAGAAAAATGCGTTATCTATTGAAGAGAAACCGGCTTATCCAAAATCGAATTTTGCTGTTCCTGGACTGTACTTTTATGATAATTCTGTGATTGAAATAGCAAAAGGCTTAAAGCCTAGTGCCAGAGGAGAATATGAAATCACGGATGTAAATAAGGTTTATTTGGAGCGCAAGCAACTCAAAGTTGCAATTTTAGATCGAGGAACAGCGTGGTTAGATACCGGTACATTTGACTCTTTAATGCAGGCAGCACAGTTTGTGGAAGTAATTGAGCAACGACAGGGACTTAAAGTGGGTTGTTTAGAAGAAATAGCTTTTAGAATGGGCTATATTGATTTGGAGCAGTTGCATCAGCTTGCAGAGCCACTTTTAAAAAGTGGATATGGCAAGTATCTTATGAACCTGACAAAGGATTAAAATGAGTAAACAACATATATTGATTACAGGTGGCGCAGGCTTTGTTGCTAGTGCTATGGCCGAAAAACTATCAAAGGATACCAATAATTTTATTGTTATTGTAGATAACCTTTTAACAGGTGATGTTAGGAGGATTCCCAATAGGGATAATGTTCGATTTATCAAGGCGGATGTAAATAGATTGGAAGATATCTCAGGTGTATTTTACGCCTTCTCTTTTGATTATGTTTTCCATTATGCTGCTGTTGTTGGCGTGAAGAGAACCATTGAAAACCCCGTGATGGTTCTCGATGATATTACAGGCATAAAGAATATTTTAAGCCTTAGTAAGAATACTGGTGTAAAGCGGGTCTTCTTTTCCTCTTCATCAGAAGTTTATGGAGAGCCAGTAGAGATGCCACAAAATGAACACACCACTCCGCTTAATTCTCGGTTGCCATACGCTATCGTGAAGAATGTTGGGGAGGCATTTTTAAAGTCTTATAAGAAAGAATACGACTTAGATTATACTATTTTTAGGTTTTTCAACACATACGGACCCAAACAAAGTAAAGACTTTGTAATTAGTAAGTTTGTGGCCAAAGCGCTGAAAGGTGAGGATATTACTATTTTTGGAGATGGTTCTCAGACACGCACATTTTGCTTTGTTGAGGATAATATTCAGGCGTGCTACAATGCATTTATGCACAACGAGGTGATGAATGATGTTATCAATATTGGAAATGATAATGAGATGACTGTATTGGAACTTGCTAAAACAATCATTCGTCTCTCGGGTTCTACTTCTAAAATTGTTCATTTACCACCTTTGGAAGAAGGAGATATGAGCAGAAGAAATCCTGATATTTCGAAAATGAAAAAATTATTGGGCCGTGAATTAACCGATATTGACACAGGATTGACAGCAGTAATTAATAACCCCTCATTTATTTTATAAATGCTCTCGTTTAAGCAAGCTTATCAGGAGGTTGAGCGTCATATTGCCTCAGCCGATTTTAGTGGAAACCCTTCGGAATTATACGATCCAATTAGCTACAGTATGAATTTAGGAGGCAAGCGATTGCGTCCTGCTTTGTTGTTGATGGCTGCAGATTTATTTGAAGCGAATAAGCAAGCAGCATTAGATGCTGCTATGGGTATTGAAGTGTTTCACAATTTTACGCTAGTTCACGATGATATAATGGATGAAGCGCCACTTAGAAGAGGTAAGGATACAGTTTATAAAAAGTGGAACAGGGATATTGCAATCCTTTCCGGGGACGTGATGTTTGTAAAAGCGATTGATTTTTTCTTAAAACTAAATCCTGCTCAGCAATTGGCTGATGTACTAAAGGTTTTTAATAGCACAGCTGCTGAGGTGTGTGATGGGCAACAAATGGATATGAACTTTGAAACACAAAATGAGGTTTCTATTCCGGACTATATACATATGATTGAGTTGAAAACAGCGGTTTTGCTGGCTTCATCATTAAAAATTGGAGCAATGATTGGCGGAGCTGCAAAGTCTGATGCCGATCACATCTATGAGTTCGGACGTTCTATTGGTATTGCGTTTCAATTACAAGATGATTATCTAGATGCTTATGCTAATCCGGATACGTTTGGAAAAAGGGTAGGAGGTGATATTATCGCTAATAAAAAGACTTATTTATTGCTAGAAGCCTTAAATCTAGCCAATGATGCTCAGCTTCTAGAGTTAAAAAGATGCATGAATGGTACTTTTGAAGATAATGAAAAAGTAAGACGAGTTAAGGCTATTTACAATGAACTCAGCATTCCGGAGTTAAGTCAACAGAAAATGAAGACCTATTTTGATCAAGGAATGGAAGCATTAGATAAGGTGAGTTTGCCAAAGGAGAAAAAACAATCGCTGATTGCCATTGCAGAAGAGTTGATGTATCGTTCTATTTAGTGATACAAATCCTCAAGCGCGTTTTTTAGGTTAGAAAACTCATATTTGAAACCAGCTTTTTTTACTTTCTGATTTGAAATTTTATTTCCCTTTAGCACCATTAATGCGCGCTCTCCGAGAATAATTTTCATCACAAACTTCGGCACATTAGGCAGAAATAGCGGCTTCTTTAAAACTTGAGCTACGTCATTCGTAAATGCTGCATTTGTTTTATGCTCATCGGCAGTAGCGTTATATGCACCAATAAACTTATTTTCCATTTGGTAAATAAATTGTCGGCTCACATCTTTAATATGCACCCATGGTATGTATTGATCACCTGATCCCAAAGGTGCACCCGCAAAAAGCTTAATTGGACGAGCCAATTCTTTTAATGCGCCACCTTCTGTTGACAATACAATCCCAATACGAACTGCAGAGGTTGGAATGTTTAATGCATCGAACTGAAAAACTGCCTTTTCCCATTTTACACATGTTTGTGCTAAAAAGTCTTTTCCCGGCGAATCGGTTTCTGTAAATATGTGTTCAGAGGTTTCAAATCCATAGTATCCAACTGCTGAGGCAGAAACAATTGATTTGAAGTGGTTTTCGTTGTTTTTTATTATCTCAAATAAGAAGTTGAGCGCATCTACTCGGCTATCAACGATTTCTCTTTTCCGCTCATCGGTCCACTTTTTGTCTGCAATGCCTGCACCCACAAGATTAATTAAGTAGTCATACTTTACTACTTTGTCGATGTCGATGGTTTTCTTTTTCAAGTCCCAAACGATGGTTTCTACGCGATTATCAGCCGATTTACTTCGGCTAATATGCCCAACTTTATACCCTTTTTCAAGTAGTAAATTGGTCAGTATGTTACCGACTAATCCACTTCCACCACTAATTAAAACTGACTCTTGCATTGCTTGTTGTTTTGATTGAAAACATCCATCTTTGTTCAATGTTCAAAAGTACTCAAATGTAAAAACGGTATGGTTCCATCAATGCAACAAATTGAGCGTTATAAAGGCGATAAGAAATACCTAAAGCTCACCATTAGTCAATTAAATAAAGATTTGGAGCGAACCGGAATAGACGTTGAGGAAGTAGGTTTCGAAGTGCTTTCATTTAACGCTATACTTGACTACTTAAAACCCCAAGTTGAACGTCTTCTTGAATGCCATTCTGAGAAGATTTTCGCATTATTTTACATCATTGATATTCCCGAAAAAGCAATTAGAGCCGCTCTAAATGACAATGGCTCTCTTGGAGTGTCGCATGCTGTCACAAAACTCATCATTGAACGTGAGTTCTTAAAAGTGGTTACAAAAGCATATTACAGCCAGCAGCAACAATAGTCGCTTTTTAGCGTGTTCAGATTTTGCAAATACTCATCGTAATACTTAATAATTCTTTAATTTTGAAGCATTCAACATTGTAAAAGTTATAATGGATAAATATTCCTATTTGAGCAACGCAGACGTAACTGCAATTGATACTGTTTACCAACAATATTTAAAAGATCCTAAGTCAGTTGACGAAGGATGGAGTAAGTTTTTTGATGGATTTGAATTCGCCAAAAAGAACTACGAAGAAGAGGTTAACTCTTCCGGCTCCTCGCTAAATTTCGATAAAGAATTTAAAGTAGTCAACTTGATTAACGCCTATCGTTCAAGGGGGCACTTGTTTACTAAAACAAATCCTGTTCGTGAGCGAAGAAAGTACTCTCCTACTTTAGATATCGAGAATTTTGGTCTTGCAAAGGAAGACCTGAATAAGGTTTTTCAAGCTGGAGCAGATTTAGGACTTGAAAATGCTACGCTGCAGCAGATTATTGACTTTTTAACGGAAACGTATTGTCACTCTATTGGAGTAGAGTACATGTATATTCGTAAACCAGACAAAGTAGATTGGTTAAAAAGTAAAATGGAAGGTGTTAAGAATACTGGCACCTTTAGCAACGATGAGAAAAAGCATATTCTACACAAACTGAATCAAGCTGTTGTTTTCGAGCAATTCTTACACAAAAAGTTTGTGGGTCAAAAACGATTCTCACTGGAAGGTGGAGAATCACTTATACCGGCTTTGGATGCTGCCATAGAGCTTGGAGCAGATGAAGGCGTTGAAGAGTTTGTTGTTGGAATGGCGCATAGAGGTAGATTGAATGTATTGGCCAATATTTTTAATAAAACATACAAAGATATTTTCTCTGAATTTGAAGGGAAAGAATACGAGGATAATTTATTTGATGGTGATGTTAAATATCACCTTGGTTATTCGTGCGATATCAAAACGGACGCAGGAAAGGATGTAAAACTTACCCTTTCACCTAATCCATCTCATTTAGAGGCTGTGGGTCCAGTAGTTGCAGGTATTGCAAGATCTAAGGTTGATCAGTATTTGAAGGATAACCAAAAAATTGTTCCAATTATCATTCATGGTGATGCTTCCATTGCAGGTCAAGGAGTAGTTTACGAGGCTATTCAAATGGCATCTTTAGATGGATACAAGAACGGAGGAACCATTCACATCGTTATCAATAACCAGATTGGCTTTACGACTAACTACCTAGATGCTAGATCAAGCACATACTGCACAGATGTGGGTAAAGTAACCCTTTCTCCAATCTTTCATGTGAATGGAGATGATCCTGAAGCGGTTGTTTACACAATTAAACTTGCATTAGAGTACCGTCAAAAGTATAAAAAAGATGTATTTATCGATTTGTTGTGTTACCGCAAGTATGGGCACAATGAAGGAGATGAGCCACGTTTTACACAGCCATTACTTTACAAAGCAATTTCAAAGCACAAAAACCCAAGAGAAATCTACTTGGATAAATTGATCAGTCAAGAGGTGCTTGATAAAGAGGCCGCTAAGCAAATGGAGAAGGTCTTTAACGACATGCTTCAAGATCGACTAAAAGAAGCAAAACAAATTGAAAAAGCTGTAATTACACCATTTTTAGCCGATGTTTGGAAAGACTTAAGAGAGTCAACTGACGCAGATATGGAGGCAAGCGCGAATACAAGTTTCAATAAGGAGAAATTGATTGAAGTTGCTAAAAGCATCAGCACACTTCCTGAAGAAAAGAATTTCTTTAAGAAGTCAGAGAAATTGTTTGCTGAACGTCTTAAAATGATAGAAGCAGATAAGATCGATTGGGGATTAGCTGAATTGATGGGGTATGCTACCTTATTAACTGAAGGTTATCCAGTGCGTATGACTGGTCAGGATGTAGAGCGAGGAACTTTTTCTCACCGTCATGCTGTGATTAAAGTAGAGGACTCTGAAGAAGAGTACATCCCTTTAAATCACATGGCCGGAACTAACGAGAAATTGGAAATCTACAACTCATTGCTTTCAGAATATGCAGTGCTTGGATTTGAGTATGGCTATGCGATGGCGACTCCATTTGGTTTGACCATTTGGGAAGCACAGTTTGGGGATTTTAACAATGGTGCTCAAATTATCATTGACCAATTTTTAAGTAGTGCTGAAGATAAATGGAAATCTCAAAATGGGCTGGTAATGTTATTGCCACATGGATATGAAGGACAAGGAGCTGAGCACTCAAGTGCACGACTAGAGCGATTTTTATCGTTGTGTGCCGATTACAATATGCAAGTTGCAAATTGTACTACACCTGCCAACTTCTTCCATATTCTGCGTCGTCAATTAAAACGTGAATTTAGAAAACCATTGGTCATGATGACTCCAAAAAGCTTGTTACGTCATTCTAGATGTATTTCTACTATGGCTGATTTAGCAGAGGGTTCATTTCAAGAAGTTATTGACGATGCTTCTGCAAAGGCAAAAGAGGTTAAAAAAGTTGTATTTTGCTCAGGTAAGATATATTATGAATTACTTGACCGTAAGGAAGAAGATAAAGCAACTGAGGTAGCACTTGTGCGTTTAGAGCAGTTTTATCCATTCCCTGAAAAGCAAGTGAATAAGATAATAGAGAAGTATAGTAACGCCAAGGAAGTAATTTGGGCACAAGAAGAGCCTGAAAATATGGGTGGATGGTCATTCGTAATGCGTCATTTTAAGGGCGTAGATTTAAGGTTGATCTCTCGGTTGGCAAGTGCAAGCCCAGCATCAGGCTCGTCAAAAGTTTTTGCAAAAAGACAAGCGGCAATCATTGATGAAGTGTTTGAAAAATAAGAATTAGAAAATAAAAATTATCATAGCTAGAAATTATGGCATACGAAGTTAAAGTTCCTTCTCCGGGAGAATCCATTTCAGAAGTGGAAATAGCAACATGGGTTGTTACAGAAGGAGATTATGTAGAAAAAGATGATGTGATTGCTGAAGTAGATTCAGACAAAGCAACATTGGAACTAACTGCACCTGAAGCGGGAGTAATTACATTTAAGGCAGAAGAGGGTGACACCGTTGCTGTGGGAGATGTGGTTGCTGAAATTGATACAGAAGCAGAAGCTCCTGAGAAAAAGGAAGAAGCTCCTGCGAAGGAAGAAAAAGAAGATAAAAAGGAAGCGCCAAAAGCGGCATCTGATTCTTCAGCTAAGAAAGAGGAGAAGTCTGAGTCGAGCCATGCAGAAGGTCATCCATCTCCTTCGGCAAGAAAGGCGATGAGCGATAATGGAGTGCCTCCGAATAAAGTGACTGGCACAGGAAAAGGCGGTAGAATTACCAAGCAAGATGTTGTTAACGCAATGGCTGCTGGAGTTTCTGCTGATGCTGCTCAAGGTTGGGGCGGAACCAGAGATAAGCGCAATGAAAAAATGAGTACGCTTCGTCGTAAAATTGCTGAACGATTAGTTTCAGTAAAAAACGAAACCGCTATGCTAACTACTTTTAACGAGGTAGATATGAAGCCTATCATGGATTTACGTGCTCGATATAAAGCAAAGTTTAAGGAAGTAAAAGAAGTGAACTTAGGCTTTATGTCATTCTTTACAAAAGCAGTTACTGAAGCATTAAATCATTACCCTGCTGTGAATGCAATGATTGATGGAAAAGAAGTGATCTTCCATGACTATGCAGATATCGGCATTGCGGTAAGTAGCCCAAAAGGTTTGATGGTACCCGTGGTTAGAAATGCTGAGCAAATGAGTTTGGCTGAAATTGAGGCTGAAATCAAGCGTTTAGCGATTAAAGCTAGAGATGGTAAAATATCAATTGATGAAATGACTGGTGGAACATTTACCATTACTAATGGTGGTGTTTTTGGCTCAATGATGAGTACACCAATCATTAATCCACCGCAGAGTGCTATACTAGGAATGCACAACATTGTTGAGCGTCCTGTTGCCATCGATGGAAAAGTAGAAATACGTCCTATGATGTATTTGGCGTTATCATACGATCACCGAATTATCGATGGAAAGGAATCAGTTAGCTTCTTAGTGAAAGTAAAAGAAATGATTGAAAATCCGACTAAAATGATTTTTGGAGGGAAAGATCCGGAAGAGGTTTTATTGGGATTATAAAATATGATAATCTATTTCAAAGGGCTGAAAGACTACTTTCAGCCCTTTTTTTGTGCTTTACTTGAAAATCGTAAAACAAAGTATCCTCCCAAACCAGAAAGTAAGGACGCTACCAATATGGCCATTTTAGCTTGTTCTTTCATGAGTGCGTCTGTGAAGGCAAGTTCAGCTATAAATATGGACATGGTAAACCCAATACCGGCCATTAGTCCGATACCAACCATTTGCATCCAAGTAGTGTTAGGTGGTAGAAAAGCTACTTTTAATTTTACCAATAAATAAGAGAGTAAAACTATACCAATTGTTTTACCCAAAATGAGCCCCATTCCTATACCCAATGATACGTTACTGAGCAAAGAACCCAATATCTCGGCATTAATTATCAGTCCCGCATTACTAAGTGCAAAAAGGGGCAAAATGAGATAAGCTACTATAGGGTTTAAGGCATGTTCCATTTTTTGTAATGGTGTTTCAGCCATCGCACGGGTATCTTTTATTTGTTCAAGCACATCTTGCTGCTCTTCTGTTACAAATGAACTTTCGGTTCGCTTTGCATGTTTAAACTTATCAATCAAAAAGTTCAATTTTTTAAGGAAAAAACGTTCGTCTATTTTTACTCTAGCCGGTATAGCTGCTGCAATTAATACTCCTGCAAGAGTAGCATGCACCCCTGAAAGCAGAAAAGCAATCCATAAACCGCACGTTCCAATAATGATGTAGAAACCACTTTTTCTAACTCCCAGTAAATTACCGATCACTAAAAGGACAAAAAATAAACCGCCCCATTCTAGGTAATTGATGTATAAGTTTTCTGTGTAGAAAAAAGCAATCACCAAAACTGCCCCAAGGTCATCTACGATAGCTAAGGCGGTTAGGAAGACTTTTAGCGATAAAGGAACACGTTTTCCGAGTAAACTTAATACACCCAACGAAAAAGCAATATCAGTAGCCATGGGAACGCCCCATCCTGACTCTGCAGGAGTACCATTATTAAAGGCAAGGTAAATAAGCGCAGGAAAAGCCATACCACCAATAGCCGCTGCGATCGGTAGTGCTGCTTTTTTTGGTGAAGAAAGATCACCTGCCATAATCTCTCGCTTTATTTCAAGACCTACTGTAAAAAAGAAAATAGTCATTAACCCATCATTAATCCAATAGTGTAGCGATTTCTCTATCGAGAAACTACCGACGGTAAAACCAATGGTATTTTCCCACAAATGGTGATAACTATCGGCATCAATAAAATTTACCCAAACGAGGGCTGCAATCACTGCTAGAAATAATAGTATTCCTGATGAGGCTTTATTTTTCAGTAGGTTATCTACTGGCTTGAGTAGAATGTCAATTGGTGTCTTACGATTGGGTCCTAGAAAATTCACGCGAGATTTTTTCTAATCGAATGTCAAAAAACAGACCTACTTTTATGATTCTGTTAATTAGATAGATGGTTGATTTTAATGGATGTCCGTGTGGATTTTACGACACAAATTGTGACGCAAATTATATGATTATCGAACAATCAACTTTCTAGCGCTGTAGCCTTCATTCGTATGAACTCTCAAAAAGTAAACTCCACTTAAACCATTCAGATTAAACGGTAAACTTTCTGTGTAACTTCCTGGAGCTTTTTGACCACCGTCAGCAATGTGAATTCGCTTTCCCTCCAGATTTACTAACTCATAAATGATGTTACTTTGTTCTTCCAACTCAAAAGAAAGTTTGCATCCTTCGTTTGCGCTTGCAGGGTTAGGAAAAACTGACATAGATTTTTCTAGTAAGCTTGTTTCCTTAACTGAAGAGTTTAAGGTCGCAAAAACATGATTAGTATAGGTGCTATCTGCAGAACCATTGCTATTCGTAACGAAAAAGTCAATGGTGTAATAGCCTACAGCATCAAACAATACTTCTGGTCTAGGTGAAAATGAAGAAGTATTATTCACAAACGTTACTGTATTCGGTGTAAATTGAAACTCATATGCTGTTCTACCTTCATCAATTACTTGACTAACAATCTTTACTGTATCTTTATTAATTTCAGGGTTTGTATTGTTAATGCTAAATATAGCCTCTAATTCAGGGTTTTCAGGAACGTTACGCTTATTATCTCTGTAGATAGCAGTCGAAGGAACAAACTCATTGTTGACAACTGTGCCATTTACTTGCATAACCGGCAAATGCTCCCCATTTGCCAACCATTTGTATTCTCTTATGATGCTGTTAATTCCTACGTTTTGGCCAATGGCACTTACCGAGTCGTTTGAAACTAAATCAGTTCTAACCCTAATGCAGTTAAATGTGCCATATGGTGTAGTAATCGTTCCATAACCATCTACTACGTTTTTCCGGTAGCCTCTGCTGTAAAATGTTCCAAAAATAGAGATGTTTGCTGTTAGGCTAAAGGTACTGCTATCTGCGTCTGCATAGTCTAGAGGAAACTGGTAAACTTCGTCCGGGTCAGAAAAACTATTCGCTATATTAACTAAGAAGTTCGCACCAAGACCATCACGCCTAAAATCAGCATTAGAGGTGCTAAAAAATTCATAAACGTCAGAAACTTGGTTTCCTTGTAAATCTAAATTATCAGCTGCCTTTCTTCCAAAGGAATTCTGATTATTGAAAGTCGCCCCATACGGAGTTTGTGATCCCGGTAGATAATTTGCCATCCCTTGCATGGATGGGGTGATGGATGAAAAATTCCATGTAGCATTGGGACCAGAAATATTAAAGTTCGCTTCCCCAATAGAATCCAGTATTGCTCCACTATAGCGCAAGGTGTCGCCCTTAATTGGCATATCTGCACTCGTGATTGTTATTTGAGCAAATGAACTGATGCTAACGGCAATTACCGACAAAAATGTAAATAATCTCATGGCTTTCAATTTTTAACGAATATACGAAAAACCATATTAGAACGATTTATCCGTTGATTGCCTCCACTTCTTTAACCTCTGGCATCATATCCATTAATAGGTTCTGAATTCCAGATTTTAGAGTCATAGTAGACGATGGACAACCGCTGCAAGCTCCTTTTAGAACCACGCTAACCACTCCATTTTTAAACGAATGGAAATGAATGGCACCACCATCTCCTTCTACAGCAGGACGCACGTACTCATCTAATATATCAGAGATTTTACCTTCAACCTCCGATAGATCTTCTCTGCTTGGAACCGGAATAGAGTGTTGCTCTTCTTCTGGTTGATTATCGGTTTGTTGGCTCTGTAACGCTTTTGCTTTTTCCTTATCAACAATTTGCGCGCCTTCTGCATTTAAGAAGTCTCCAATAAATGTTTTTAGTTCTAAAATGACATCGTCCCAATCAACAATGTCACTCTTTCGAATACTCACGAAATTACTTGCAATAAAAACACCCGTTACGAATGGAAAGGTAAATAATTCAGTAGCTAGATCTGAAACTGCTGCTTCTGTTGCGTTATTAAATTCATACACTTCTCCATCTACAATAAGGTATCGGTTAGATACAAACTTCATCGTAGAAGGGTTCGGTGTGCTTTCTGCGTATATGCTATGTGGTGCTAGTTTAGTTTCCATGGTTGTGTATTTTATGCAAAGGTATTAAGAAATGTATTGCTTTCTTTGTAAAAAACAGATTAGATAAAAAGATAGAATTATGGCATTGATTAAAACTGTATTGGGAAAAAAACCACTAATGGGTAAAGATTGTTTTCTCGCTGAGAATGCAACTATTTTGGGTGATGTGACCATGGGAGACGAGTGCAGCATTTGGTTTAGTGCTGTAGTTCGTGGAGATGTAAACTTTATAAAAATGGGAAACCGTGTTAATGTTCAAGATGGTGCAGTTATTCATTGTACTTATGAGAAAGCAGGAACAACCATTGGGAACAATGTTTCAATTGGGCACAATGCCTTGGTACACGGTTGCACCATTCATGATAATGTGTTGATCGGTATGGGGTCAATTGTTATGGATAATTGCGTTGTAGAGAGTAATTCTATTATTGCTGCAGGAGCTGTTTTGTTAGAAGGTACTCATGTAAAGGCGGGAAGTGTTTATGCAGGAGTTCCTGCAAAATTGGTCAAGCAGGCGGATCAAAATTTAATTGAGGGAGAGATCAATCGCATTTCTGGAAATTATGTGAAGTATTCTTCTTGGTTTAAGTAAGATTACCAAATAGCAGCTTTCTCAAGCGTGATTTTCTCGGTGAAGAAATAACGCGTACTTCTTTCAAACGAAGAAGTATAATCCGAAACAAAAAACTGATGATTAGGAGCAATTTTATCATTCAGTAGGTTGTTTTTTTCCAATTGCTCTTTTACGTACCGACCAACAATATCTGCTGAATCTACCACATTAACACGTCCCTTGTAGAACGCATTTATCTCGTCTTTAATTAACGGGTAGTGCGTGCAAGCGAGTATGATTGCATCAATGGCATTCAGTTTTTTATCGGTTAAATAGGATTCTAGAACGGTTTGGGATATTTTATCGTTTATAAAACCCTCTTCGATCATCGGCGCAAGGAGCGGGGTAGCCATAGAGGATACATTTAGCTCTTTATTTAGTGCTCGCAACTTTTTTCTGTAAACGCCTGACTTAATGGTTCCTTTTGTGCCAATAATACCTACATGGTTTCCAGGCTGAGACTGCTGATGGACTGTTTCTACCACTGGGTCTATCACATTAACGAGTATCGCCTTTCCCTTGGTGACTTTTTGCACATCTTTCACTGCTATTGATGATGCTGTATTGCATGCAATCACAATTAGTTTGCAGTTTTTTTCGAGTAAAAATTTGGCAATTTCAGTACTATAATGTTTAATAGAATAGGGTGCCTTATCTCCGTATGGCAAGTGCGCGGTATCACCAAAGTAGATAATTTCTTCGTTCGGTAGGTGTTTTTGAATCGCGTTAGCTACGGTTAACCCACCAATACCTGAATCAAAGACTCCAATGGGTTGGTGTTTTTCTAATATATGTGCTGTTGTTTTCAATGCAAAAAAAAGGCAGTTCTAAATGAACTGCCTAAGTTAGAAGTTTTACTTCAATTTATATCAATCCAAGCTTTTTCTTCACTTTACTCATAATGTCTTCTGAGTCTTTTGCATAAAGTAAAATACCTGCGCTAGAATCAAAGATGTAGGTGTATTGCCCTTCTTTTGCTACTTCTTCAATGGCAACTTTTACTTTCGTGATGATTGGCTCTAATAGCTCGTTTTCTTTTTTCGCTAAATCTTCTTCTGCTCCAGCTCTAAATTCCTGAATTCTAGATTCCATGTCGCGAATTTCATTCTCTTTAGCCTTTTTAATTGGCTCAGACATATTAGCTTGATTTGTTTGGTAGTCACTGTACTTCGCCTGTAACTCTTTAGACATTTTTTGTAATTGCTCCTCTAATTGAGAAGTGTATGTTTGAAAGTCTTTTTCAGCTTGAACCTTTTCAGGCATAATAGACAAGATCTCATTTGAGTTAACGTGTCCTAGTTTTTGCGCAAAACCAACAGTTGTAGTAGTGAATAATGCAATTAAGGTGAATAGTTTAATGAATTTCATTGTTGTATAGATTATTTGAAGATTTACTTATTTAAATTATTGATTATTTGGTAGTAGGGGTATAACCCAATCGCTTGATTACGTCATCGCTTTTGTCGTAACGTGGATTGGTGTAGATTAATGTTAAGGCACTTGATTTATCAAAAATGATAGCGAATTGCTGCATAGAAGATATTTCTTTTACCGCTTTATAAATTTCATCTTGTATCGGCTTGATAAGTTCTTGACGCTTGCTAAAGAGTTCCCCATCGACTCCAAATTTTGACTTTTGGAAATCTTTTGCTGCTTGTTCCGCCTTGATGATCTCTTCTCTCCGCTTATTCTTCATCTCTTCTGTCAGCAAGATTTCTTCTGCTTGATAGTCTTTGTACATTTTATCAATATCAGCGTACTTGCGTTCAATTTGTTGCTGCCATTGCTTTGATAAATTATCAAGCTCTTTTTGAGCCGTATTGTATTCAGGAATATTTTTTAAGATATACTCCGTATCAATGTAAGCAAACTTTTGAGCAAAAGTAGCGGTAGTAACGGCCGCAAAGACAAATAATAAAACTAGTTTTTTCATTTCAATTTAATTTTGGTTCAACTTAAATTAAATAGATGTGCGAATATAATTTTTTTCTACCATCCATTTAAGCTACCTCCAA
>CBFHZL010000008.1:10093-43718 GCA_965660325.1 uncultured Acidiluteibacter sp. | reverse complement strand
CGTAATAGCTTGATAGAGTTATCGCTATGAAAAGTATTAGTTTTCTCATGTAACAAATGTAAAAAAAAACTTCAAAAGTCAACTGTTTTTTATTAAAAAACTACCACATAACTAAATGTCAATGTTTAATTTAGCTATCCTAAAAAATGGAGCCCATGCGCAACAAAATTCAATCACTTTTTTCCATTAGATATCCCATTATACAAGGTGGGATGGTGTGGAACAGTGGCTGGCGTCTTGCTACGGCTGTTTCAAATCAAGGTGGTTTAGGGCTAATTGGAGCAGGTTCGTTGAAGCCAGAGTTGTTGATTGAACACATCGAAAAGGCAAAAAATGCAACAAAGCAACCTTTTGGGGTCAATATCCCAATCTTCTCTGCTTACGCAGATGATCAAATTCAAACAGTCATTGATCAAGAGGTGAAAATTGTGTTTACTTCTGCAGGTAGTCCTGCCAAATATACAAGTCGCTTAAAGGAACATGGAATTACCGTAGTACATGTGGTTTCTAGTGAGAAGTTCGCATTGAAGGCAGAACAAGCTGGAGTTGATGCTATTGTGGCCGAGGGATTTGAAGCTGGTGGTCATAATGGTCGAGAGGAGACAACTACCATGTGCTTAATTCCTGCAGTTCACAGAGCAGTATCAATACCCTTAATAGCTGCAGGAGGAATCGCTACAGGTAGTGGAATCTTGGCCGCCTTATCGCTTGGCGCCGATGGTGTTCAGTTGGGCAGTCGTTTTGCAGCGACTATTGAGGCTTCTTCTCATCAAAATTATAAAAATCTTGTTGCTGACGCCGAAGAAGGCGCAACAGATTTGCGACTCAAGCAACTAGCCCCAGTACGCTTAATCAAAAATAATTTTTATCAGCAAGTGGTTCAGCTAGAAGAGAAAGGTGCTGATGCGACAGATTTAGTTCAATTACTCGGAAAGGGTCGAGCTAAAAATGGCATGTTTGAGGGTGATTTAGAGGAAGGAGAATTAGAAATTGGTCAGGTAGCCAGTCTCATCTCTTCTGTAGATTCAGTTCAGGTCGTTTTTGAGCGACTTTTAAAGGAATACCATTTAGCGCTAGCACAATATAAAACAGAAAAATTTCAATTTTAATGATTCAATATGAAAAGTTTAGCCTAGATAACGGGTTAAAAGTTATCGTGCATACCGACAAAACAACACCAATTGTTGCTTTTAATTTATTGTACGACGTTGGCGCAAGGGATGAGGATGAAAACCGCACAGGGTTTGCCCACTTATTTGAGCACCTCATGTTCGGTGGTTCAGAAAATATACCCAACTTCGATGGACCTTTGCAAGAGGTGGGAGGGGAGAATAATGCATTTACCTCTAACGATATCACTAATTATTACATTACGTTACCCAAACAAAATTTAGAAACCGCTTTTTGGTTGGAGTCTGATCGGATGAAAAGCCTAGCGTTTACAGATAAAAGCTTGGAAGTTCAGCGCAGTGTGGTGATTGAAGAGTTTAAACAGCGCTACCTAAATCAGCCGTACGGCGATGTGTGGTTGTTGCTTCGTCCGCTGGCCTATACTCGACATCCTTACAAGTGGGCAACTATTGGTAAGGAGGTAAAGCATATCGAAGAAGCTACAATGGATGAGGTGAAGGCTTTTTTCTTTCAACACTATCGTCCTAATAATGCGGTGCTGTCTGTTGCCGGTGATGTGACCAAAGAGCAAATAGAAGAGCTCGCCAATAAGTGGTTTGGTGATATTCCTGCAGGGAAGAAGTTGCAACGGGATTTGCCAAAAGAACCTGAGCAATTGCAGCGAAGGACGTTAACCGTCGAAAGAGATGTTCCTTCTGATGCCATCTACATGGCCTATCACATTTGTAGTCGAACGGATGAAAACTACTATGCGGCTGATTTGCTTTCGGATGTGCTTTCGAGAGGAGATTCTTCTCGATTGTTTCAGCGAATGATCAAAGAGCGCGGGCTATGCTCTAATGTCAATGCATATATCACAGGTGATATGGATGAAGGGCTATTTGTCTTAACTGCTACCGCTAATGATGGGGGTACTCTTGAGGAGATCGAAAATGAGTTAGTACAAGAATTGAATCTACTTATTACAGAAGGGGTGAAAACTGAAGAGTTGCAAAAGGTAAAAAATAAAGTGCTTGCTGCTCAGGCTTTTGGAAATACCTCGGTGCTAAATAAGGCCATGGGATTGGCAATAGCCGAACTGATCTCAGATGCGGAGTTGATTAATAAGGAGAAGGAATTGTATGACCAAGTGACTTGTGAGCAAATTCAAGCTTATGCAAGCCAAGTATTTTCTCCAGATAATTCCTCAACTCTGTATTACAAATCAACAAAACAAAAGATATCAGTATGATAGATCGAAAAATACCACCCAAATTTCAAGAAATAGCGTCGATCAATGTTATTCAAGCCAATGAGTTAATGCTTAAGAATGGATTGTGCCTAGGGTATATTAATGCAGGCACGGAGCAGGTGTTTAAGCTTGAGCTTGTATTTGATACTGGAATTATATCGGCAGAAAAGCCATTAATCGCTCATGCAGCTGCTTTTTTGTTGGATAAAGGGACAAATCGTTATAACGCGAATGAATTAGCGACTCAATTTGATTCATTAGGAGCTTATGTTGGAACAGAAGTTGGCTATGAGAAAACAACTTTAACGGTATATTCTTTGAGCAATAAGGCCAAAGAAGTAATTCAGTTGCTGCTGCATGTATTGACAGCTGTTGAGTTTGATCAAAAAGAATTGGATACGTACATCACGAATCAACGACAAAAGATGAAGGTGAACTTAGAGCGTGTAAGTTATGTGTCCAAAAAGAAATTCATGCCCCTAATCTATGGAGAAGATCATCCTTATGCTGCCACTACAGCAATTACCGACTATGATCAATTAAGACTAGCGGACATTGAAACGTATTTTAAGGCTAATTTCTTAACATCAAGTTTAAGGATACAAATTGCAGGAGACGTGAATGATCATGTGCTCAATTTACTAAGGAGTAGTTTTGGTCAGCTTAAGCTATCTGCTGCGAATGAAGTTGGTTATACTGAAGCAGCGTTGCCTGAAGCAAGTAAAAAGTTTATTGAAAAGCCAGGTGCGGTGCAAAGTGCCATCCGTATTGGTCGTCCGTTATTCAATCGGACTCACCCGGATTATGTGAAAATGCAGATGGTCTCTACTATTTTGGGTGGTTATTTTGGATCCCGATTAATGGCCAATATTAGAGAGGATAAAGGATATACATACGGTATTGGATCAGCTGTCGTTCCGTTGAAAAATACCGGATATTTCTTCTTGACCACTGAAGTTGGAAAAGAAGTCTGCGATGCTGCTCTTATTGAAATCTATAAAGAAATCGACCGGTTACGAGAGGAGCTGGTTACAGAGCGAGAATTGAAGTTGGTGAAGAATTATGTGTTGGGAAGCTTTTTGAAAAGTGTCGATGGGCCTTTTGCTCAAATGGAAAAATATCAGTTGGTAAAAGATAGCGCTTTGGAGTACTCGTATTTTGATAACTATATTGAAACTGTGAAGTCGGTGACTGCTGATGATATCAAAGCGTTGGCGATAAAATACCTAGTAAAAGAAGATTTAAGTGAAATGGTAGTTGGGTAGTAGTTTAAAAAGGTTTACCCAAAAAAAAAGGCATCTCGATACAAAATAAAAGCACCCTAAGCTGGCAAGTAAAGACTTAGTTGTATCGAAGGGTGCTTTTGTTTCACTCGATGTCCTTTTTTTAAAACAATTAAATTGTTCATAGTGCCTCTCTGCTAAAAGTACTTCAAGTGTTTTTTAGTACCTCGAGTGGTTTCGTTGCAAACGAAATTGTATCGAGAGGCACTAAAATGTATCGAGCAGCACTCGATGTCCTTTTTTAAAGAAGCACTTTTGATGGCAACAAAAAGTGCTTTTAATGGCAGTAACAGGTCTTATCGAACATGTGATAAAATAATTTTCCTTCTAATGAATACGAGTGTGGGATTTTAATTTATTGATTAGGCAACAATTTGTTGTGTATCTTCGTCTTGATTGAAATCTAAAAATATGTTAAGAAAAAGACTCTGCACCCTCGGGCTATTATTATTCATTTGTTTTTCGTCTAATGCATCCCATTATGTAGGTGGAGAGATTTATTGGAAATGTATTCCCAATACCGGGAAATATGTCTTCTATTTGGATTTTTATCGTGATTGTGGTCCAACTGCTGCTGGTATTGGCACTTCCCCAACTTCAATTCAGGTGTTGAATACACCTCGTCCTAACAATAACACGCTTTCGAGTATTCCGATGCAGTTTGTTCCGCCAGTTGCAGGATCTCCATTAGGTCCAAATGGTGGACTTTCAGTTGCACCTACTTGTATTGGTTGCGGCACTGCTGCTTTTACTAATCCAATTTCGTGTACCAATGAGGATCGAGGAACACTAGAGAAGTATACCTACCGATCTGCACCGATAACACTATCAGGTAAGCCGCCAAGTGGAAATGCCAATCAAAATTTGAATGGTTGGGTGTTTACATGGACTGCACCTTGTTGTCGTTCAAATGATGTAGTGAACCTTGGCAATAGAGCTTCTTCAGCATTGTATAAAGCCATTATGTACGGAGATGGTCGCCCAACACAAGATCCATGTTACGATAGTTCTCCACTTTTTAGCCAAGAGCCTGCCTCTATTGTTTGTCAGAAGTATGATTTCCAATATAATAATGGTGCTTTTGATGTAGAAAAAGATTCGCTTTCCTTCAAGTGGGCAGCTGTGGTAAATAGTAGCATGAGTACAATGCAATATCAGCCTCAACTCAACTCGTGGGCGACAGGCTTTTCAACGAATAATCCAACACCAACAGCGGCCATGAACCCTGCTAACAAATCGGCTACTATCGATTCTAAAACAGGGAGTGTAAATATGTTTGTGGTTCTTCCTCCAAATGTTCCTGCCAATCAGAATAGGGTTTATTTCACTTCAACACAAGTAGATGCTTGGGGTCTGGATGCCAACGGTAATCGGGTAAAGAAAGCCACTATCTATAGAGATATGCCTTTTAATATATATGATTGTCCAAGAAATGTCTTTACCTATAATGATATGAATGGTAATCCGATACAGGTGAATGAGCTAAATAGGCAACCCTTCATACTAATGGACAGTACTCTAGGTGCATTAAATTTAGACACTACCATATTTGCCGGTGATTCCATTGCCGTTTCTTTTTTAGCTATCGATACCAATGCGTCTAGGTGTGCGCCAAGTCTGCTTTCTACAGTTACGATAGAGCCCTACGGTCAGCAATTTGATACGAGTTTTTCTAACACAATGGGGGATTGTTTAACCCTACCTTGCGCTACGCTTTCTCCCGCACCGACCGGATCTAGAATAAAAAACCTCTCTGGACTCAATTCGGTTGGAACCAAGTTTATGTGGCAAACGACTTGTGATCACTTAAGTGCCGGATCTACATTCGCCTCTGGTGGGTCTGTGACCTATAATTTTGTTTTCAAAACATATGATGATTTTTGCCCAGTGCCAGGAGTTCAATATGCTTCCATTAATATCACAGTAAAAGCACCTAAGCCATTAGGTCCTCCGGTATTAAAATGTTTAACAGAAAATTCAGATGG
Organism: uncultured Acidiluteibacter sp.; assembly: GCA_965660325.1. GTDB lineage: Bacteria > Bacteroidota > Bacteroidia > Flavobacteriales_E > Vicingaceae > Acidiluteibacter. The sequence goes on along the minus strand of CBFHZL010000008.1, from coordinate 38,088 downwards.
CACCTATACCCTTAGATGGAGCGGGCCACAGCTAGCGGATACGACCAACTCATTTGAATCATATGAATTATTTTTAGGACAGCGTGCAATTGGTTCTTCCGCTCCATTTACATATTTAGCTACTCCGATACGAGTTAATTTAACAGATTATAATGGCTCCTTTACTACACCAGTTTATGCCCCCGGGCAAGAGTATGCCTTTAGAATGAGAACTAAATGGGGTTGTGGTGGATTAAGTGAGTCTGTATTAAGTACTCCAATAAGCTTAAGTACATTACCATCAAATGTTCAGGGATCTATCTCAGAAAATGGAAGTGTGCTTCAATTAGCTATTAATGATGCCGATACCTATCAGTGGTTTCGAAATGGAATCGCCGTACAAGGGGCAACGACTAACGCTTACCAATCGACTATCTCAGGAAACTATACGGTTGTTTACACCTACGATTCTTGTTCTTACACGAGTAATGCGTTTTCTTTTACGTATGTCGGTTTGTCCGATCAATCTTTAGAGGCTTCCGCTATTACTGTTTTTCCAAACCCGACCAATGGGCAGCTGCAAATTCAGTTGAGTGAGCAGGTTGTAGACTATCAAGTGGCTATTTTCGGTTTAGACGGGAAGTTGTATTACACGGGTAAAAATGATCGATTACTTGATCTTTCTGATTATGCTTCGAATGTGTATTTGTTGAAATTAACTACTCCAAAAGGCGTAATTTTCAAGAAGGTGGTAAAGAAGTAATTGAAAATAGCTAGAATGTGTAATTTTTTTTCGAAATTGCGGCAACTATAGCGTTTCTTGACGTCTTTTAATCGAAATTCTGAAAGAACCAACTATTCTAAGAAATTATGAAAAAAATTAGTTTACTCATTGTTATGCTATTAGGTGTAACTTTTAGCTCTTTCTCTTCTCACTACGTAGGTGGAGAAATTTATTGGAGATGTATTGCCGGTACTGGTAAGTATATCTTTTACCTTGATTTTTATAGAGATTGTGGTCCAACTTCTGCTGGAATTGGAACTGGTCCAACGACCATACGGGTGCTAAACACACCTAGGCCGAACAACAATTCTTTATCAAGCATACCCATGTCATTTGTTCCGCCCGATCCAGGAGCGCCCTTAGGCCCAAATGGAGGTTTGTCAGTAGCACCAAATTGTATTGGTTGCGGTTCTGCTGCTTTTACTAACCCTATATCCTGTACTAACGAAGATAATGGAACGCTTGAGAAGTATTCTTATCGTTCGGCTCCAATTACCTTGGCTGGTAAACCACCAAGTGGTAATGCTAATCAGTGGTTAAATGGTTGGGTGTTTTCATGGACCGCTCCTTGTTGTCGATCGAGTGATGTAATTAACATTACCAATACTTCTTCTTCAGCTTTATTTAAAGCGATCATGTATGGTGATGGACGTCCTTCTCAGGACCCATGCTACGATAACTCACCTGAGTTTAAAGAGCAACCTGCGTCGATTGTTTGTCAGAAGTATGATTTTCAATTTAACCACAATGCAACGGATTTAGAGTTGGATTCTTTAGATTTTAAGTGGGCCAACATCGTAGATCGTAGTAATAGTACAACGCAGTATCAGCCGCAATTTAATTCATGGGCTGGAGGATATTCAATTAATAATCCTACTCCCACAGCAGCTATGAATCCTCAGAATAAGTCAGCTACGATTGATGCAAAATCAGGTGCCATAAACATGTTTGTGGTATTGCCTGCAAATGTAGCGGCTAATGATAGTCGTATTTTTATTACTTCGGCTCAGGTAGATGCTTGGGGTTGTGATGTGAATGGAAATACGGTTAAGAAAGCGACTATTTTTAGGGATATGCCGTTTAATATATTTGACTGCCCGAGGAATACGTTTACTTACAATGATAATAATGGTAATCCGATACAGGTAGATGAGCAAAATCAACCACCCTTCATTCAAATTGATAGCTCCAATGGAAGTTTAAACCTAGATACCACCATTTATGCTGGTGATTCTATTTCAGTTTCATTCTTAGCGGTAGATACCAACGTCAGTCGTTGTTCACCTACCTTATTGACCAATGTTTCAATTGAGCCTTCAGGTTTTCAGTTTGATAAGAACTTCAATGATCCTCGAGGGAATTGTCCTATCCAGCCTTGTGCTACTTTAAGTCCTGCGCCTACAGGTGCTCCGGTAAAAAAACTTACAGGATTAAATACTGTGGGTACAAAATTTACGTGGCAAACAACTTGTGATCACTTGGATATTTCTAGCATTGTTGGTGCAAGTTGCCAGCAATTATCTGAAGGGGTGTTTAAGTTTATCATGAAAACGTATGATGATTTCTGCCCAGTGCCTGGAATTAACTATGCGACGATTACGATTACATTAAAATCCCCGGATCCGTTAGGTCCTCCTGTCATTCGATGTGTAAATCAAAACCCTAATGGATCTTATACCATTACGTGGAGTGAACCTGAATTTCCTGATACTACGAATTCATTTGATTCTTATGAATTGTACCTTGGTCAAAGAAGTGTTGGATCTACCGCTCCTTTTACATTTCTTGGTTCCCCAATACGTATTAACTTGAGAGATTATGAAGGGTCGTTTACTACACCCACTTATGCGCCCGGACAAGAATATGCTTTTAGGATGAAAACTAAATGGGGTTGTGGTGGACTAAACGAGTCAGCTTTTACACCGATTGTATCTACGACGAATCGATTGAATGCATCCTATATTGGAACGACACCTCCCGGGAACCCACTAACTCCTTTTACAAGAGTAGAATTAGATTGGAAAACCCTATTCGAAGTAGGTGCTAATAATAACAATCCAAATTTATCTAACGCAAGTATGCTCGATTCTTGGGATGGAAAGTATTTAATCTATCAGCGACATACGCCGCATGATGCAGGTCCTTGGATTTTAGTTGATTCAGTAACGAATCCTATGACCAAAACATGGGCGACGAACAGTCCTGTGTGTGATGATTTAGTTTCATTTAAAATGGTAACTAGAGATACTTTAGCTGACTGTGAATCTCATAGTGATACGGTTGTGCGGAGGATGGTAACATTGGATTTACCTCCTTCTCCTCCGATTGTTGAAGCTTCTGCTTTACCAAATGGTGATGTGTTCTTAAAATGGAGTACTGCAGGAACTACTGCTCGATCTTACCAAGTGTATGAATCGAATTTAGCAGGTGTTCGAGGAGCATTTGTTGACAGTACTGTTGCTCCCGGAGATACCATGCTCATTACAGGAGCAGGTGCCGACTTAGCCCAGAAATGGTACACGATAATACCACTAGATTTCTGTACAGGGCAATTGGGAGACTCTAGTTTGGTAAGTCCTGTATTTATGCAAGGTAATATAATTACCAACACGACGAATTGTACCAGTGAAGCACAACTTTCTTGGTCTAATTTTTTGGGCTATGCAGAAACGCAGCATTCAGTATACGCTAGTGCTAATGGTGGTGCACCGACTTTATTGGGTACAACTCAAGGTAACACCCGTACCTTCAGCGCTGCAGTAGCTTCGAATACTCGTTACGAATTTTATGTCACGGCGAACAGAAATGGGCAAGGATTAATTTCTTCATCTAGTGTCTATAGAGATACTACTGAAGAGTTGCCACAACGGTATAAAGTTTACCCTCCCGATGTGCGTTGTGTGCGTAATAACACAGGAGTGGTGGAGCTAGAGTGGATAGCATCAGATAACCCGAACAACAACTTTATCTCTTACAACATACAGCGCCAAGATGCGGGTGGTAACTGGACGACGTTGAAGAGAGACTCGTCGATCAATAGCACTATTTTTGTGGATAATAATCCTGCAGGGAATCTGGTTTATCGCGTAAATACAAGTTCATTGTATTGTGGTAATCCTGAAGATTCGCTTGGTAGCGATATTTCTCCAATACGATTGACAGTTACTTCTACTCCTACATTAGGGCCTTCTGTTCGATTAGATTGGACAGATATACCCGGAGTGACTTACACGAATCCGTACAATATTTTTAAGGATACGTCCAATAGTTATTTCGCGAATGGAACAGAGCCATTCGGAGTAAATACCTCTGCAGATCAAGGGACCTGTGGAGATATAGCAGACTTTTATATTCAAATTCAGGATACTTCAGGGTGTTTTTCAACGTCGAATATAGCAAGTGGTGCATATACAGATCCTTTTGGTCCTGACCAACAGTTGATTGATTACGTTACCGTTGATTATACCGACATCAATGACTTAGGCGTAGAGGTGGTTTGGTCGGCTAATAATGCTCCTGATGTTGTTTATTATGAAGTTGGTCGAGTGGATAAAATATTGCCTAATACATTTATACCGTTTCGAGTTCGTAATGGATTGACCTATTTAGATACTGATCCTGCAATAAATCTATTGGATGAAACAGAGTCGTATCGAATTACAGCACACGATTCTTGTGGCTCTCCATCAGCAGAACCAATAGATACCGTTTCTACTATAGATGTAGATGTGAAGTTTTCTGTATGTGATTCAGCAAATGTGGTTACATGGGATGCCTACACTGATTTTCACTCAGGAAATGATGTATTGTATGAGGTGTTCGCATCACAAACGAAAGTGTTTAATGACTTCATATCTGTAGGGTTTACTTCAGATACGACGTTTATGCATCGAGGGTTGGTTACAGGTACATGGTACTATTACGTGAAAGCAGTTGATAATGGAGGTTCTGGTCCGTTCTTCTCTTTATCTAATCTCGCTGAAATAACAATTTCTTATCCTGAGCCTCCTGCATTTCAATATATGCACTCGGTGACAGTAATGTCGCCATTCCAAGTAGACTTGCAGTGCTATGTGGATACGAATACGCTTACGCAAGGGTATCAAGTACTAAAAGGAGAGTTGGCATCTACGATGGTTAATGTTGATTACATTGACAGAACTGAAGTTGTGGACAGTAAGGTGTCATTTACTGATTTCGGGGCCGAAACAGATGAGCGGTCATATTTTTACCAAATTCGAGCAATAGACTCTTGTGGTAACCTATCCATAACGTCTAACTTGGGTAAATCGATTTACTTAACCATTAGTACCGATAATGTAGCGCTTACGAACACTCTCTTTTGGGATAAGTATGAAGAGTGGGATGGCGGCGTAGATTATTATTTGATCTACAAAGGTATCGGCAGTCAATTTGGTGTAGATCCTCACGACACTGTTTATGTTACACCGCAAACAGGCCCAAGATTAATGTATGTGGATGATGTTTCTGATTACCTTTTACCGAATGGACAGATGAATGAAGGTCAATATTGTTACTATGTTGTGGCAGTTGAAAATGGAATTACGGTTCCTACCTTGTCAAACATTACTCCTGGTGAGGGTCTTTCAAATGCTGTTTGCGCATTCATGGAGCCTACGATGTATATTCCAAATGCATTCTCTCCAGGTGTGGGATCGAACTCTATATTCCGTCCTGAAGGTATTTACTTCGACTTTACTCGATATGAGATGGTGATATATAACCGATGGGGTGGAAAAGTTTTTGAGACTACTGATTACAACGAAGGTTGGAATGGAGAAGTTGATGGAGGCGATATCGCACCAATTGGGACATATGTTTATACCATTCGATTTATTGATTCTAATGGAGAAGAGCGCCTGAAAAAGGGCACTGTTACCATAATACGATAGAATACTTATAAAAAGTGTTAACGCCCTGCAAACTTAAATGTTTGCAGGGCGTTTTTGTTTAGATTGCATTTATCTACGTGGCTTAAAATTGTTAATTTTGCCCGTATTTATTTAGATTTTCATCCATTATGAAGAATACTGAAAGTTCAAAGTTTATCCCTGAAGGTTTAACATATGATGATGTGTTGTTAGTGCCTTCTTATTCAGAAGTTATGCCTAGAGAGGTAGTGATTACATCTCGTTTTACAAAAAAAATCACACTAAATACACCAATTGTCTCGGCTGCAATGGATACGGTTACTGAGTCTGCTTTGGCAATTGCTATCGCGCGCGAAGGCGGGATTGGTGTGTTGCATAAAAATATGAGTATTGAAGCTCAGGCAGGAGAAGTACGGAAGGTAAAGCGTTCTGAAAGTGGAATGATCAAAGATCCGATAACCTTGCATCAAGGAGCTACAGTGCAGGATGCTAAGACGATTATGAGGGAGAATAAGATTGGCGGTATTCCAATTGTAGATGATCAGAATGTGTTGGTTGGTATCATAACAAATCGAGATCTTCGATTTGAAAAGGATCAACATCAAAAAATAGATGACATAATGACCTCTGAAGGTATTATTACTGCTGAAGAGGGGACAGACTTGTCGAAAGCCGAAGCAATCTTAAAGAACTACAAAATTGAAAAGTTGCCTGTTGTTAACGAAAGCAACCATTTAGTAGGTTTGATTACTTTTAGAGATATTATAAAAATTAAAGAACGTCCAAATGCATGCAAAGATGAGTTTGGTCGGTTGCGAGTTGCTGCTGCTGTAGGTGTAACCGGTGATGTGGTTGAACGAATTACAGCATTGGTGAATGTAGGAGTTGATGCTGTGGTAATTGATACCGCTCACGGACATTCAAAGGCAGTAGTAGAAACGTTGAAAAGAGTAAAGTCTACTTTTCCTGATTTACAGGTAGTAGTTGGAAATATCGCTACTAAAGAAGCGGCTATTGCATTGGCTGAAGCAGGTGCAGATGCAGTTAAGGTTGGAATAGGACCTGGTTCTATTTGTACCACACGAGTTATCGCAGGCGTTGGAGTACCTCAATTTACAGCTGTTTTAAATGTGTCAGATGCACTAAAGGGAACAGGAGTTCCTGTTATCGCTGATGGAGGATTACGTTTTACAGGTGATGTTGTCAAAGCGTTAGCTGCAGGAGCAAATACAGTAATGGCAGGTTCGATGTTTGCAGGAGTTGAAGAATCTCCCGGGGAAACCATTATCTATGAAGGTCGAAAATTTAAAGCTTACAGAGGAATGGGTAGTATCGAAGCAATGCAAAAAGGATCGAAAGATCGCTACTTCCAAGACATGGAGGATGATATAGCGAAACTAGTTCCTGAAGGTATCTCTGCACGTGTGCCATTTAAAGGAAGTATTGCTGAGGTAATTTACCAACTAGTTGGTGGTCTTCGCGCAGGAATGGGTTACTGCGGTTCTTCAACAATTGAACAGCTACAAGAAAGGTCTCAATTCATTCGTATTACCAATGCCGGAATACGAGAAAGTCATCCGCATGGTGTTTCTATAACTCGAGAAGCACCAAACTATAGCAGATAATTTACATGCAATAATCCCTAATAAATCAAGTTTAATAACCGAATATTTTACATTATGAAGTTTATAAAATCCTTGCTAGTTGCCGCTACTATTTCTAGCCTAAATGTAGCTATTGGACAAGATAACGCAGATCCAATTCTACTTAAGTTTAGTGATGACACCGTGAGGTTGTCAGAGTTTAAGGCGGTTTATGAAAAGAATAACTCCAATACGCAGATTGCTAAAAGCACCCCTGAAGAGTACCTGGATTTATATGTAAAATTTAAATTAAAGGTGAAACAAGCATTGGATTTGCAGTTGGACACTAATCCTGCATTTATCCAAGAATTGAAAGGGTATAGAAGCCAATTGGCACAACCGTATTTAACAGACGAGAAAACAAAGGAACGTCTCAAAAAAGAGACATATGAGCGCTTGCAGAGTGAAGTAAAGGCCTCACACATTTTGATTAGAGTTGAAGAGAATGCTTCACCTTCCGATACCTTAAAAGCGTACAACACTATAAAAGCTTTACGTAAACAAGCAGTAGCAGGTGCTGACTTTTCAAAGTTAGCAGTGGAAAATTCGGAAGATCCTTCTGTGAAAAGCAATGATGGCGATTTAGGCTACTTTACAGCGATGTACATGGTATATCCCTTTGAAAAGGCAGCTTATGAAACAAAGATTGGAGAAGTGAGTCCGATTGTTCGTACTTCTTATGGTTATCATATTATTAAGGTAACTGATAAGAGAAAGGCAAGAGGAGAAATTAAAGTAGCTCATATTTTAGTTCGCTACAATACGAATGCTGAAATAGAAGCAGCAAAGAATGCAGGATCAAAAGAGGTGGCCTTGAAAGATCCTGAGAAGAAAATCAATGAGATTTATGCTCAATTAGAAGATGGAGCTGAATTTGAAGAATTAGCACGTTTATATTCAGAAGACAAAAAGACTTCGAATGCTGGTGGAGAGTTGCCAAAGTTCGGAACCGGTAAGATGATTCAGCCTTTCGAAGACTTTGCGTTTGAACTGGAAAATAATGGTGATTATTCTAAACCTTTTAAAACCCAGTTTGGGTATCACATCGTAAAGCGACTAGAAGTTTATCCAACAAAGTCGTATGAAGAGATGGAGGGTAAGATTGAGAAAAATATGTCAAGAGATGCAAAAAAAATGTATACAACCGATGCTGTTGTTTCTAGGTTGAAAGCAGCTTATGATTTTTCCGAGAAGCGCAACAATTTACTTCCCTTCTACAAACTAGGAAATGAGTTTGAGGATAAAAAGTGGGACGGAGAAGGCATCAGTAATAAAGGTGCTGTGATGTTGACCTTCGCCGATCAAAAAGTAACCCGTCAAGATTTTATCGATTTTCTAATTAAGCGTACTGCTGACTATCGAAAAATAGATCGTAAAACATTGATTAATAAAAATTACAATGATTTTGTAAATGAGACCATGCTTGCATACGAAGATACTCAGTTAGAAAGTAAGTACCCTGAATTTAAAGCATTAGTTACCGAATATCATGATGGTATTTTATTGTTTGAATTGACTGAGCAAATGGTATGGAACAAAGCAATCGTTGATACCACCGGTCTTGAAAATTTTTATGAATCTAATATTTCTAACTATCAATGGCCGGAGCGCTTAGAGGCGAATATTTATATAGCGAATGATGAGAAAGTAGCGAAGAAGACCTATAAATTGGTTCGCAAAAGGGAAAAAAAGGAATTGACACCATTGGACATTCAATCAGAAATTAATGAATCTTCTCAATTAAATTTACAGATAGAGTCAGGAAAGTATGTTGGAGGTGCAAACCTTTTTACAGATAAAGTTTCATGGGTTGTAGGTGTTAATAAACCGATCGCATTAGAAGGAAAGTACGGAGTGGTAGAGGTGATAAACGTATTGCCTCCGGGAGCCAAAACCATCAAAGAAATAAGAGGGCAAGTTACTTCCGATTATCAAGATTATTTGGAAAAAGAATGGGTAGCGTCATTAAAACAAGAGTATCCTGTAGAAATAAATACAGAAGCATTGAAGCAATTAGATAAGTAATTTATGCATAGAGTTATCATTAGCATTTTTGCTGTTCTGATGTTGTCTTCTTGCTCATTCTTTGCCAATAAAGAAGATGGTAAGCTAGTGGCTACTGTTAATGATAAATCTCTTTATGAGCGAGATATTGCTGATTTGTTCAATACAGATATGTCTCCAGACGACAGTGTTGATGTTGCGAATGCATACATCGATAAATGGGTGAAGGATAATTTACTTTTACAAAAGGCTGAGCTAAACCTGACATTGGATCAAAAGGATTTTGAAAAGCAATTGGAGAACTACCGAAATTCGTTGATTATTTTCAATTATGAAAAACGGTTAGTTGAGCAGAATTTGGACACAAATATAGCAGAAACCGAAATTGAAGCCTATTATAAAGACAACTCCAATAACTTTGAGCTGAAAAGTAATATCGTAAAAGCGGTTTTTGTAAAGATAACACCGGAGGCCCCAAAAGTGGAAAAGCTTCGATCTGCTCTTCAACTCCGAAAAGAGAAAGATTACGCTTTACTTGAAGAATATTGCGTTCAGTTCGCTGAGAATTATTTTATCGATACCGCAGCGTGGCTTCCATTCAGTGAGCTGAAGAAAATGGCTAACTTAACAGTGGAAAATGAATTAGAGTATATTCGAGGTAATCAAATAAAGGAATGGTCGGACTCTACGGGTTCTTATTTTGTTCGAATTGTAGATCGAAAAGTGAAATCGGATATTTCTCCTATTGCATTTGCCCGGGAAGAGATTAAGTCCATATTGCTAAATAAGAGGAAGTTAGTGTTGATTGCGAAAATGAAACAGAACATCTATGAAGAAGCTGTTCGCAAAAAGCAATTTGAAATTTATACGCCCTAAATTATGATTAGAATTACAGGAACACTTGCCACAATACTACTTTTGTTTTTACAGATGCAGCTTATGGCGCAGCCTGAAAATAGAAAAGTGATTGATGAAGTTATTGCTGTGGTGGGGGATGAAATCGTAACGAAAAGTGCGTTAGAGACCCAATATCTTCAGTACCTTTCTCAGGGTCAAAAAGTGACCGATGATCTACGGTGTATCATTATGGAAGACTTGTTGTTTCAAAAGTTATTACTAAATCAGGCAAAAGTTGATAGTGTAGTGGTGACTGAAGGGCAAGTAGAGTCTGAGATGGAGCGAAGAATGCGTTACTTTATAGGTCAGGTTGGAAGTGAAAAGGCACTCGAGGCTTATTATAAAAAATCAATCGAGCAGATTAAATCGGAATTACGGGTGTCGTTAGAGGAGCAATTACTCGTGCAGACTATGCAAGATAAGATTACCTCGGACGTATCGATTACGCCAGCAGAGGTAAAAGCGTTTTTTAACTCTTTTCCAACAGACAGTTTGCCCTTGATAAATTCGGAGGTAGAAGTGGCTCAGATTGTCATGTATGCCCCAATTAGCGAAGAAAGCAAAGAAGCTGCTAAAGCTAAATTGCGCGATTTTAAGGAGCGGATTCGAAATGGTGAGAGTTTCTCTACACTAGCAGTATTGTACTCTGATGATAAAGGTTCTGCTAAGAAGAGCGGAGAGATTGGTTACATTGGTCGAGCGGAGGTAGAGCCGGAATTTGCTCAAGCCGCTTTTCGCTTGAAGCCAGGACAGATATCCGAAGTTTTTTCTACGCGTTATGGCTATCATATTGTGGAGCTAATTGATCGAAAAGGAGAAAAAGTAAATGTTCGTCACATTCTAATTAAACCTTCCATTGATTATGTGGGGTTAGAAGAAGCTAAAGTACGTTTAGATAGCATCGCTAAAGTTATCGAAGAAGATACGGTAACGTTTGAGCAGATGGCTCTGAAGTATTCTGAAGATGAGGAGTCGAAGAATAATGGTGGTCTAATTGTTAACCCTTATTCAGGAACAGCCACTTATCAGGTAGATCAACTAGATCCATCGTTATTTTTCATGATTGATAAACTAGAGGTTGGTGAAATTTCTGCCGCATTTTCTACTTCTGATCAGCGTAATCGAGAAGGTTATAGAATCGTGAAATTGATGAAACGAACTGAACCCCACCGTGCGAACCTTGATCAAGATTATCAGAAGATTAAGAATGTTGCTTTGCAGCAAAGAGAACAAGAAGAGGTCCAAGATTGGATAAAAGATAAGTTGGAAAACGCCTATGTGAAAATTGACGATAAGTATTCCGACTGCGAGTTCTCAAATCAATGGACGGAGGAAGTACCCGATAAATAAAGCACAGATATGTCAGAGATAAATTATAAGAGTGAAGTAGAAGCAGTAGATGCTTTGGTCAAAAAATATCAAGCGCTCAATGCCGAAATAGGAAAAGTAATTGTTGGCCAAAATGAGGTCATCAAAAACGTTCTGATTTCTATTTTTAGCAATGGCCACTGCCTGTTAGTCGGTGTTCCCGGTTTAGCTAAAACACTTTTGGTTAACACGATTTCTGAAGTGCTTGGATTGAGTTTTAATCGTATTCAATTCACGCCTGACTTAATGCCTTCTGATATCATCGGGTCAGAAATACTAGATGAGTCGCGCAATTTTAAATTTATCAAAGGGCCTTTATTTGCCAATTTGATATTAGCAGATGAGATTAATAGAACTCCCCCGAAAACTCAGGCGGCATTATTGGAGGCAATGCAAGAAAAGTCCATTACTACAGCAGGAAAAACGTATAAATTAGGCCATCCATTTTTTGTGTTGGCAACTCAAAATCCAATTGAACAGGAAGGTACTTATCCGCTTCCTGAAGCACAGTTAGACCGATTTATGTTTAACATATGGTTGGACTACCCAACATTTGAGGAAGAACTTTCAGTGGTAAAGGCTACCACGACAGATAATAAGGCTACTGTGAACAGAATTATGAGTGCAGAGGAGATTATTTATTTTCAGCAGCTCATTAGAAAAATTCCTATCGCTGACAATGTTCTAAATTATGCGGTGAAATTGGCTTCTTCTACGCGGCCAAATACCGAAATGGCAAAAGATATTGTGAATCAGTACATCGGATGGGGCGCAGGTCCACGAGCGTCTCAGTTTTTAGTGTTGGGTGCTAAATGTCATGCAGCGCTAAATGGAAAATACTCTCCAGATATTGAAGATGTGAAAGCGGTAGCTAAGCCTATCTTAAGGCATCGTATGGTAAGAAATTACAAAGCAGAGGCTGACGGACTTACCTTGGATCACATCATTGAAGAATTGATGAAAAATCAATAGTTTTATTGCTCTAATAAGGTGTAAATAGATCTTTACTTTGTATGGTGTCTCGATCCTTTACTTCGAATGCTTTTTTCGATTTTTCTAAGTATTGATCGGTATCGATGTCAGAAACATAATCCCAAAATCGGCCTCCCCATTCATAAGCATCAAATGTCAAGTCTGGACCGTAATATTCATACACGCCAATCAGTGATGGATTAGATGGCGATAAATGGTCAAAAACAATTCGCTTCTTTGGAGCACTTTGCAGATCCAATGTCATTTTAAGGTCCCCAGAAAATTCAAAAATTTTACGATATCGGTAAGCGTTTTTTGCCTCCCTCATGATGGGCGCTCCAAAACGAGCACTATCATTTTGATCGAAAAATAGGTGATCAATAATCTTTTTATGGCTCATGGAATTGTTCCCATCCCATCCAACAAGCGTATTGATTGTTTTAAGACCATTATCGATTTCTAGCAGATCATAATAAAGACAGCCGTACCAATTGTTGCTAGTGAGTTCTTGTTTTTCAGGGAGTGTTATGCTTTTCGATTGATCGTTTAATTCTTCCCAAAAGTACTGTTCATCAGCAACTCGTTGAATAAATCCGTAATAATGGTAAGAGTTTTGAGCATCCAATATAGCCCAAGTTAATATTCTCAGGGTAGTATCGTTGTTAATGACTTGCATCAGGTTACTCACTTTTCGTAAGTCTAGTCTGATTGAGTCATCCTCTTGCACAGCTTTTTTAAGTAGGGCGTAAAATTGCTCATTTGCTTTTTTACGGTCTTGATAAAGTGTGCTATTAATTATCTTCTGACCTTCTACTGTAAGCACCTTCACGGTTTCTTGTCGATCAGCGGGTAACAATTGCTCTTGTCCACTAAGGAAAGATGACAACCCTAGAAATAAAATGGTAATGGTGGTCTTGTTCATATGGCGCATAGTTACAATAAACGTGCTATTTTTATAAATGGTCTTGATGACAACATAAAAATGAGCAAAAAAAAACCTTCTCGTGCATCGAGAAGGTTTTTTTACATCGAAAATACTATAGGTGCATTTTTGCTTTTTTTCCTAGGAGTATTTCTTCGGATTCTCTAAAATCAGGATCATCAACGCAACAGTCTACTGGGCAAACAGCAGCACATTGTGGCTCATCGTGAAATCCAACACACTCTGTACACTTGTCAGGTACAATGTAGTAGTAGTCTAAGCTAATTGGCTCATTTGCGTTTTCCGCATCTACCGTGCTTCCATCTAGGCGCTCAAAGTCTCCGGTTAGCGTGGTGCCATCAGAAAATCTCCATTCTTCGCCACCTTCATATATTGCGTTATTTGGGCACTCCGGCTCACAGGCCCCGCAGTTAATACATTCGTCAGTTATTATAATTGCCATGATATGTTCTTTTTTATGTTAGTAGCTTTGTACAAAACTAATAACGTTTTAAATAGTTTTCCAAAGAGCAAATTTAAACGATTTTAACCGATATATTTTTATAGAATGAATTTAAATAGCCGCATAGCAGGTGTTGAAAAGTTAGGCCGATTTATTATTCAGTTTCTAGCTGATAGCAATGAGGATGAAAACCTAAGTGAGTTGAATGTAGCATTTAAAGACCGATTGGCACAAGGAATAATACAAGCAAAAGTGCAAAATGGTTGGTTTACGGAAGAACATATTCGGTTAAGCTTGGAAGCTTGGGGGAAATCTTTATCCTTATCGAACCTTCAACAATGGACTTCAAACTACTCCATTACAGATAACGATCCCAAACCGGTAGGAATTATTATGGCCGGAAATATTCCCTTGGTAGGATTTCACGATTTAATTGCAGTCATTTTATCTGGGAATAAAGCATTGGTTAAGCTTTCATCGGAGGATAAGGTGTTGATTCCAATTTTATTGGATATTCTTGTGGCGATTGATCAAGCATTCAATCAATATTTTGAACTCATTGTTAAACTTGAAAATGCTGCTGCTGTTATCGCGACTGGAAGTAATAACTCTGCTCGTTATTTTGAGCACTATTTTGGGAAGTATCCGAACATCATTCGAAAAAATAGAACTTCTATTGCTGTATTAGATGGGACAGAATCCGAAGAGCAATTAGCAGGTTTGGCTAACGATATTATGCTATATTTTGGCTTAGGCTGCAGAAATGTATCTAAAGTGTACGTTCCGAATGATTATGATTTAAACCATCTTTTTAAAGCGTTATACCCATTCAAAGAATACGGAAACCATAACAAGTTCGCGAACAACTACGATTACAATAAAGCCATTTATTTATTGAACAGTGAACCACTATTGGAGAATGGTTTTCTATTAATGCGAGAGGCTAAGGAGTTAAATTCTCCGGTCGGCGTATTGCTATATGAGCGCTATGAAAACCTCTCTGCGGTAAATCAAGTTATTAATGAACACAGAGATGCTTTGCAGTGCGTTGTGGCTAATCCAACTATTCAGGAATCGGCTGTTCCTTTTGGGAAAGCGCAGCAACCAGAGTTGTGGGACTACGCGGATGGAGTGGATACCATGCACTTTCTAACTGGGCTATCGTAATTCGCTATTGGAATTCGAAACAGCCTGCATCTGGGGCAGCATCCATATTACGCATGTTTCCGGCTAAATCAATTGGGATTAATTGGCCTACTCCAATGCTACCAAAATCAATGGCATCTGAATTTGGAGCCAAGGTGTAATCACGTTCTGACGCATCAGTAAATAGGGTGCTATTTGCTTGAAGGCAATTGGTATAGGCGCTACCGGTTAACGCAGAGTCGGTTTTAATGATGCAGTTTGTAAATTGAAAATCAACCAAAGTGGTGTCTATTGCATCCACATCCCATTCTACATCTAATCGACCATCAATGATGGAGTTGCTTACCCTCACCACAGGAGAGCCCACAACAAGTCCAGCCGCAGTGCTTTGATAATTCTGTGCATAAAACAAGGGGGTTTCTCTTTGGGACTCATTCCAGTAATTGGCAAATGTACAATGCTTAAAATCATATGAACCGGAACCCGTCATGGCAACATTGTATTGCCCGCAATTTTCGATTAATACATTTTCAGCATTAATTTGATAAAGGGTGCCCAGCAGACCAAAGCCTGAAGCATTCCGAATAATCGTGTTTCGAATATTAAGCTGATTGTTTGATACTTGTGGGTTCGATGAAAAAGGAAAATACTCGGCCTGAATGCCAATAAAGGAGTTTTCTATAATCGCGTGGTTGATGTTATTGTCAACAGACCCTTCATTGATCCAAATACGATCCCATTGTCCTGCCACATCATCATAATCTTGATCTAAGCGGGACCCTCTAAATAAAACTGGATCTGCTAGTGTGCCATTTACTTGAAGATTCCCTCCAGGGTAGACCCAAAGCCCGCCATTGTTGTAAAAATAAATTTCAGCACCTGCATCGATATTTAGCGTTGCGTTACTGTCCACTACTGCATAGCCATATATTACATAAGGTTTATCATTGGTAAGGGTCACATTTTCAAACTCATTTGCAATAATGCTAAATGGAGGCAACCCTTCAATTCTACTGTCAGGAGTGAAATAGGTCGCATTTTGACCATAGGCGATCAGCTTTAAACTCGTTTCATTCCCATTGGTGAAAAATAAAATCTCATCCTCAATGAAAAACGGATTGAGCGCATTGGTCGGATCTACCGTTACCTCCACAAACCCAAAAATGCTGTCGTTTGGTAAAATAAGCACGTCCTGCTGACTGCCCGCTAAGCCATCAATGTTGATTCTAAACTGAGAGTTAGATCCATTTTTTAATCGAACAGAACTGATCTCGATGCTTTCTTTATAAGGATTATAAATTCTAAAATTTTTGGTTACAGATCCAAGAGTAGTAAATACGGTATCAAACGAAATGCTATCCGTTGAAAGCCGCACATTAGCAGATGCTGAGTTGATAATGTCATCATCCTTTCTACAGGAAAATAGCAGTAGTATAATGCAGACAAGGCCGGCGAAAACAGAAATATTTCTCATAATGGGCAAATATAGCTAAAGAACTGAAATCCCTTTTATTTATTGCTTACGCATTGGTAACTACCGCGTCAATTAAGGCCGCAAAATCCGCTTGGAAAGAATGTGTTTTATCCTCGTTATACCATCGCTGTAGCACTTCTACCATTTCGGTATGAGCGACTTCTTTTGATTTTAGCTCCAACATCAATTTTTGTGCTGCTAGTGGTCGTGGTCCCCATTCGCCAATTACGTTTAACGATTCCGAATCTATTGCAATCACCTTTGGAATAGATCGACCTCCATTGGTGAGGTAGGCATCCATAATGTCTAAGTTGTCATCTCTAAGGATTATTTTTAATTCAATGTTTGAACTAAATTCGGCAGCCTTTGCAATTAGTGGTACATTCTGAGCGGCATCACCACACCATGCTTCAGTAATAACAAGGAAGTATGTTTTTCTTTTAACTTGATTAATCTTCTCGACCAATGCATCATTTAAAGCTACTGTCTTTACGAGTCGCTTCATGCGAGACAGGTTAAGTTTGGTGTAGTGCGCAAGATCGTTAGATTGGTTGGGTCCTGTCGTTTTACCTTCAGCGACTACTTTTTCAGTTAGATCATAATATGCTTGGAAGGTCATACCTTCCTCTATTCTTTTTTTGTCGAATGGAAATTTCATACCGTTGTAGTTTCTTAAATTTGATTACAAAAATACCCTTCTTTTTTGGGTTCAATTGTAACAAAACCGACAGATTTGAAAAGAGAGATTATTACTACTGCCGACGGGTCACATTCTTTATATGTTCCTGACTTAGATGAACACTACCATTCGTATCATGGATCGATAAAAGAATCCCAACGGGTATTTATAGATTTGGGTCTTTCTTATGTGGCGCAACAAAAAGAATCCATTGCGATTCTAGAAGTGGGCATGGGTACAGGTTTAAATGTGCTGATGACGGCTTTAGCCAATGAGGGATTGAAAAAAGAACTGCGTTACGATGCGGTGGAGGCATTTCCTGTGGAAGATGAGTTACTGAATCAACTGAACTATGCTGAACAGTTATTACATCCTTCTGCCTCAATGTTTTTTGAATCGATTCACCAATCACCGTGGAATGAAGAGGTGGCCATTTCACCATTACTCAAGTTGACTAAAATTGAAGCGCCCATTGAGGCAATTGATTTTTCTCCTGAACAATACGACTTGATTTATTTTGATGCATTTGCACCTGAAGTACAAGGCGAATTATGGACGAATGAGGTGTTTAAAAAAATGTACACCGTTTTAAAGACTGGTGGTGTGCTTTCAACTTACTGCGTGAAAGGTGATGTAAAAAGAGCGCTGATAGAGCAAGGGTTTTCCATTGAAAAACACCCTGGGCCTGATGGAGGGAAAAGAGAGGTGCTGAGAGCGATAAAGTAATTTGACCATGTACCAATTTTTCAATGTATCAATTATATAAATAGTCAATAAGTGAATTAGTCAATTGTTGAATTAGTAAATGCTGGAGGTTTTGACATTAGATCTTTGACCGCGTCCTGCCTGCGGCAAGGCACTATTAGAGACTAGAATTTAGACTGCTTTTGAGGTAATCGTTATTATTTACTTCTTTGCGCCCTTTGCGAAATCCTCCGTGCCCTTTGCGGTTAAAAAAGTATTCTTAAAAATCCCGACCTTTGTCTTCATCCACTAAATATTTATCTTTTGAAGCCCATTCTATCTTTTCTGACTGATAAATTAGATCGAGCAAACCAAAACAAAAAAGAGAATAAAACTTTTTTAGATCGATTGAAAAAGAAGAAGCCGAAGGATTTGGATCAGCAGTTTCATCAGTTGCACGAGGAAGCTTTTGAAGAAATCGATTGTTTGGATTGTGGAAATTGCTGCAAAACAACTTCTCCAATATTTCAGCAGAAAGATATCGAACGAATGGCCAAGCATTTTAAAATGCGACCGGCAGAGTTTGTGACGCAGTATTTGGTAGAAGACGAGGAGAATGATTTTGTTTTTCCTGCTGCACCTTGTCCTTTTTTAGCCGACGATAATTATTGCATGGCCTATGAAGCTCGACCAAATGCATGCAGGGAATATCCTCATACGGATCGCAGAAAGATGCACCAAATTTTAAACCTGACTTATAAGAACACTATGGTTTGTCCGGCTGTTTCTGACATTGTGGAGCAAATTAAAGTGAATTATGCCAACCGATAGTTTGCCTTTTCAAACAACACATTTCAAATTATCCCTTATTTTTATGGGCTAGCTATTAATATCTGATGAGTCAACAACTGTTACAAACTTCTATTGAATACCTGAAAGGGGTAGGTCCTAAGAGAGCAGAATTGCTTAAAAAAGGGTTGAATATTCGCACGTTTGGAGACTTGATGACGCACTATCCGTTTCGATACGTCGATAAAACAAAATTTTATACCATATCGGAACTACATCCCGACTTGCCCTACATACAAATTGTTGGAGAGTTTGTACACATAGAAACAATTGGTACAGCTCGCCAAAAGCGGTTAGCAGCTACATTCAAAGACGATACTGGTCGAATTCAAGTGGTTTGGTTTAAAGGAATTAAGTTTTTAGGCTCAACGGTTCGTGTTGGAGTGAAGTATGTGCTTTATGGGAAAGTAAATGCATTCAACAATTCACTCAGTATTGTTCATCCTGAGTTAGAAACGTTGGTGGAATACAAAAATAATATCCAGTCAACGCTACAAGCGGTTTACACATCTACTGAAAAGCTGAATAATTCAGGATTGAGTTCCAAGAATATTGTAAAGCTTCAAAAGAACCTTTTCACGCAGTTGATTGGAAAAATTCCTGAGAATTTAGCCCCCGGAATTATTGAGCAATACAAATTGTTACCACGAGAAAAGGCATTGATTCAGTTGCATTTTCCCAAAAATACCGACCTGTTAAAACGTGCAATATTTCGATTGAAATTTGAGGAATTGTTTTTCATTCAATTAGAATTGTTGAAGCTCAAACTCATCAACACCAATAAGACAAGAGGTTTTTCCTTTCCAAGGATAGGCGAGTACTTCAATCATTTTTATGAAAATAATTTAGCGTTTGAATTGACGAATGCACAAAAGCGAGTATTGAAGGAGATTCGAAAGGACATGGGTACAGGGCGGCAGATGAATCGTCTGCTGCAGGGTGATGTGGGAAGTGGTAAAACGGTCGTTGGGTTAATGGCTATGCTTATGGCGATGGATAACGGGTTTCAGGCTTGTTTGATGGCACCAACCGAAATTCTGGCGCAGCAACATTATGCTTCATTAAGCGAAATGCTAGAGGGAATGCCGGTAAAAATTTCACTGCTAACCGGCTCTGTTAAGGTGAAAGCGCGCAGAGTTATCCATGCCGAACTGGAAAGTGGAGAGTTGCATATTTTAGTGGGGACGCATGCTTTGCTAGAGGATAAAGTTAAATTTCACAACCTCGGTTTGTGTGTAATCGATGAGCAGCATCGATTTGGGGTAGCACAGCGGGCTCGGTTGTGGAAGAAAAATGCGAGCGGAGTGCCTCATATTTTAGTGATGACGGCAACACCCATTCCCCGAACATTGGCCATGACGCTCTATGGCGATTTGGATGTTTCTGTCATAGATGAATTGCCACCAGGACGAAAGCCTATCGAAACGATTCACTGGTTTGAAAATAAGCGTGAACGACTGTGGGGAGTGTTGCGGGAGCAAATCAAATTAGGCCGTCAAGTTTACATCGTATATCCATTAATTGATGAATCTGAAAAGATGGATTATGCCAATTTGCAAGCTGGTTTTGATCATGTATTAAACAAATTTCCTCGACCGGAATATCAAGTGAGTATTGTTCACGGACAAATGACCAATGAAAATAAGGAAATGGAAATGCAGCGATTTGTGAATGGAGAAACACAAATTATGGTGGCTACTACGGTAATTGAAGTGGGTGTGAACGTGCCCAATGCGTCTTTGATGGTCATAGAGAGTGCCGAGCGTTTTGGTTTGTCACAATTGCATCAGTTGCGTGGAAGGGTTGGTCGTGGTGCGGAGCAGTCTTATTGTTATTTAATGACAGGTTATAAACTTTCCGATGATGGAAAATTGCGAATGAAAACCATGACGGATACCAATGATGGGTTTCAAATTGCTGAGGTGGATTTAAAACTTCGCGGACCAGGAGATTTGTCAGGAACCCAGCAAAGTGGAGTGCCTGTGAATTTGAAGCTTACTAATCTCGCTAAGGATGGTCAACTGATAGAAGTAGCCCGCAATGCCGCAAAAGATGTATTGGATAGCGACCCGAATTTACAATTACCCGAAAACCAACCGATACTTGCATTTGCTCGCGAGCAACAGCGCGGTAAAACGAACTGGAGTAGGATTTCTTAGTACAATGATTTAATATAGTAATGGATCAATATACCAATGAATTAGTAAGTTAACGTATTAATGAGATAATGAATCAATAAGTTTATCCGTCGAAAGTTGGTCAGGTAAATTAATAAATTGATATAATGATTTGGTTAAATAAACCCGTATAATTTGAACTGCGACAGTCTTTTTAACTTTGATCGGAATCGATTTGTCATCTTGAGCGGAGTCGAAAGATAAGACAATGAGCTTCCCAAAGCTAAAACTTTTCCATTGCGTCCTTTGCGAAACCCTTTGCGCTCTTTGCGGTTAGATTTAATATAGAATACATTTTGCGAAAATCATACAAATCTGCGTGTGAACACTTAATAAACCCTTAATTTTACTTCAAAATCTTAGTTTTGGCAGCATTATTATCCTACATTAAAGAGTATCAAGAACATCAAGCGGCTATCTATGCCTTAGAAAATGGACCTACGGCAGATACTTTTTTTTCAGCAGGTTCTGATCGTAAGGTAATTTGGTGGAATGTGGCTTCTGACGAACATAAAGTGGTCGCTCAAATTCCTGCCATGATAGTTTCTTTGTGTTATTTACCGAAGTCAGATAGGTTATTGGTTGGACAGACCGGTGGAGGAATTCACGTTTTGGATTTAACGAAAAAGCAAGAAGTAAAACTACTTTCAGCGCATAAAGCCTATATTTTTGATATCAAATACAATTCCGAGACAGAACACGTATATGTTGCCTCTGGCGATGGGTCTTTTTCAGTTTGGGATGCCAACACATTTGAATTAATCCATCAAGTGCAACTGACGGAGCAAAAAATTAGAAAACTGACTTTTTCAAATGCTCGTAAGGAAATAGCAGTAGGTTGTGGAGACGGAAACTTATACTTACTTGCGATGCACGATTTTACCACTAAGCAGATTTTAGCGCATGATGCAGGAGTAAATTCAATTGCATATATACAAGAACAACACCTGGTCGTAGGGTTAAAAAATGCTTATTTGGTCGAGTGGGACTTAATGATGTATCAAAAAATCAATGCGTTTCCTGCGCACAATTGGGCTATTTATGATCTAATGCAACCAGAAGGTTTTCCTTATCTTATTTCTGCTAGTCGCGATAAGACCATAAAAGTTTGGGAGACGAGCACACTTAAGCCATTGCAGCGAATACAGATACCGAAAGCAAAAGGTCATACCCATTCCGTAAATGCGTTGTTGTTTCTACATGCGCATGATTTTGTAATAAGTACAGGTGACGACCGGCGTATAAAAGTGTGGAAAGCTTCCATGCCATAAATGACATTTAATCTGTTCTCAAGCTGCCACAATCTAAGCGTTTTTTTATCTTTGTTTTTTTAATTTTTGATTTCACCCATCCATGAAAATAGCATACAGCTGGTTACGTAATTACATTAAGGCCAATATCACGCCACAAGAAACTTCTATTTACTTAACCGATTGTGGGTTAGAAGTAGAAGGTATGGAAGAAGTAGAGACCATCAAAGGTGGCTTAAAGGGCATTGTAATTGGTGAGGTGCTAACAAAGGTGAAGCACCCTGATGCGGATAAACTAAACTGTACGACTGTAGATGTTGGTGGCGCAGAGCCATTGAACATTGTTTGTGGAGCACCGAACGTTGAAGTTGGCCAAAAGGTGGTTGTTTCAACTGTTGGAGCTGTTTTGTTTCCAATTGATGGAGAGTCATTTAAAATAAAGAAATCAAAAATTAGAGGAAAGGTCTCTGAAGGTATGATCTGTGCAGAAGATGAAATTGGATTGGGAAAAGGCCACGATGGAATTATGGTTTTGGATCCAACGGCCGTTGTCGGTACTCCAGCTGCTGAGTATTTTAATGTAGAAAGCGATTGGATGATTGAAATTGGCTTAACGCCAAACAGAGCTGATGCTGCATCACATTTTGGAGTAGCAAGAGATCTAGTAGCAGTTTTAAAACGATACGATAAAGTAGCAGAAGTAATTAAGCCTTCGGTAGGTGAATTTAAAGTTGCGAACACTTCTCGAAAAATTGAAGTAACTGTTGAAGATCAGGAAGCGTGTCCTAGATATTCTTCTTTGACGATTTCAGGAGTTCAAGTAAAAGAAAGCCCCAATTGGTTGAAGAACCATTTACTAACGATTGGTGCTAAACCGATCAATAATGTAGTGGATGTAACCAATTATGTGTTGCATGAGCTGGGTCAACCGCTTCATGCGTTTGATGCTGACAAAATCGACGGGAACCAAGTAATTGTAAAGCAATTGCCCGATAATACTCCTTTTACAACCTTGGATGAGGTAGAGCGAAAGCTTTCAGATAAGGATCTAATGATTTGTAATACAAATGAAGGAATGTGTATTGCAGGAGTTTTTGGCGGCGAAAAATGTGGTGTAAAAACTGCAACAACTAATGTTTTTTTAGAAAGTGCTTATTTTAATCCGGTTTCCGTTCGTAAAACGGCCAAACGACATGGATTAAACACCGATGCTTCTTTTCGTTATGAAAGAGGAACTGATCCAAATATCACCATTTATGCCTTGAAAAGGGCTGCATTGTTGATTCAAGAGTTAGCAGGTGGTGAAATTACAAGCGAGATCGATGATATCTACCCGAACCCAATCCCCAACTTTGAGTTTGATTTTTCTATTGCGAATTGCAACAGGATCATCGGACAAGAAATAGGAGAGGAGCGAATCAAGCAAATAATAACTGATTTAGAAATTGAAATAAAGGCAGAAAAAGATGGCGTTTTAAGCCTATCTGTTCCTCCTTACCGAGTAGATGTGCAGCGAGAAATTGATGTGATTGAAGATGTGTTGCGGATTTATGGGTACAACCACATTGAAATGCCTGATTTTTTAAAGTCTTCTATTTCTTATGCACCAAAGCCTGATGCAGAAGCACTACAGAACAGTGTTTCGGATATGATGACCGCTAATGGCTTTTATGAAATCTGGAATAACTCCTTGACTGCCGGAAGTTATTACACCAAGGAAGGCGAACTAGGAACGGATGTCGTAGAGATGCTTAATCCATTGAGCTCCGACTTAAATGTTATGCGACAAAACTTATTGTTTGGTGGATTAGATACTTTGCGTTACAACATCAATCGAAAGTCGAATCGATTGAAAATGTATGAGTTTGGAAAAACATACTTTAAAGGAGAAGCTGGGAAGTACAAAGAAGTGAAACGCCTAAGCTTATTAATGACCGGTGCTAATCAACAGGAAAACTGGCAATCAAAAACCATTGCAGTTAATTTTTATCACCTGAAGAATCAAGTAGAACTAATCATTCAAAACCTCAAACTTAAGGGTCGATTAGAAACAGAAGAGATTACAGGAAATGATCAATTTGCTTACGGTATTTCCTATACGTTAAATAAGCGTCCCCTGGTTAGTTTTGGAGCAGTAAGTAGCCAATTGTTAAAGCAATTTGATGTTTCTCAAGAGGTTTTTTATGCAGATTTCAATTGGGGTAATGTAATGAAGTTGGTTTCACCAAAAGCAGTTCAGTATTCTCCTATCTCCAAATTTCCAACTGTACGTAGAGACTTAGCGTTATTGATTGACAATACCGTGTCCTTTGAGACAATTGAGCAACTCGCAAGAAAACAAGAGCGAAAGCTATTGAAAGAGGTGAGCTTGTTTGATGTATACCAAGGTAAAAATCTAGCCGAGGGCAAAAAGTCATACGGTGTAAGCTTTACGTTTGGCGACGATAATAAAACACTTACTGATGTTCAAATTGAGAAGGTGATGGATAAGTTCATCAAAATTTATCAAAAAGAGCTGGGGGCGGAGCTTCGCTAATGTATCAACCCGCCTGCCGGCGTGCAGGTGGATTAATGTAACGATGTATCAATTTATCAATGTAACGATTTAAAGATGTATCAATTTAACAATGAAGACTTTTCTTAAAGTACTTTCTATATTTGCTTGTACTTTTTCCTTTGTCAGTTTGAGCTTTACCGTCGAAAACAAAAAGGGAAAATACTTTATATAAATAATATTTAATAGAAATTCATTCTTAGCGTCCTCTGTGAAAACCTCCGCCAGAGGTCGGACAGGTTCGTGTGCTTTGCGGTTAATAATAAAAAAAAGGGCTTCAGTTTCCCAAAGCCCTTTTGCAATGCGAACCCTCGGAGGGTTAATAACTAAAACAATCCTTCCAAATCAGCATCATCAGCAATGTTTGGTAGGGTAACTTTTAATAATGGTTCCGCTTCCATAGCACGTTTAATAGCAAAAATAGCTTCATCGTTTCTTGCCCAGTTTCTTCGTGCAATTCCATTATTCACATCCCAATGCAACATCGACTTTAATCGTCTATCGCTATCAGCTGATCCGTCTAGCATCATACCAAACCCACCGTTGATTACTTCTCCCCAGCCTACGCCGCCACCATTGTGGATAGAAACCCAGGTGGCACCTCTGAAGGAGTCGCCAATGACATTTTGAATCGCCATGTCGGCAGTAAATCGAGATCCATCGTATATGTTCGATGTCTCGCGGTATGGAGAGTCAGTTCCTGAAACATCGTGGTGGTCTCTACCTAAGATGATAGGTGCGGAAAGTTCGCCCGATGCAACCGCTTTATTAAATGCTTCGGCAATTTTCATTCGACCTTCTGCATCAGCATATAAAATCCGCGCTTGGGAACCAACAACCAACTTGTTTTCTCCTGCCGCTTTAATCCAAGTAATGTTATCATGCATTTGCTGCGTAATCTCTGCAGGAGCACTTTTTGCCATCTCCTCTAACACTTCAGTAGCAATGCGATCCGTAATGGCCAAGTCTTTTGGATCATTCGACGCACAAACCCATCTAAATGGACCAAATCCATAATCGAAACACATGGGTCCTAAGATATCCTGAACGTAAGATGGGTATTTAAAATCTACCTCGTTCTTCATGATATCTGCTCCAGCTCTTGAAGCTTCTAATAAAAATGCGTTCCCATAATCAAAGAAGTACATGCCTTTGTCGGATAGTGCATTAATGGCAGATGCATGTCGTTTTAAGGTATCTTGAATCGCTGTTTTAAAGGCGTCAGGTTGGTTTGCCATCATATCGTTTGCTTCATCAAACGTCATTCCTGCAGGGTAGTATCCACCCGCCCATGGGTTATGCAAGGATGTTTGATCAGATCCTAAATCCACATGAAAATCTTCTTTTACTAACTTTTCCCATAGATCCACTATGTTTCCTTGATAGACCAATGAAACAGCCTCTTTATTATTTTGAGCTTGTTTCGTTCGAGCTAATAATTCATCTAAATCCGTGAAAACTTCATCTACCCAACCTTGTGAATGTCTAGTGTGTGTAGCTTTTGGATTGATTTCTGCTGTGATGCTAACTGCGCCAGCAATTTTAGCCGCTTTAGGCTGCGCTCCTGACATTCCACCCAAACCTGCGGTAACAAATAACTTTCCGCCTAAACCTTCATCAGGCGTTTTGGCAATCATTCGGCCTGCGTTTAAAACAGTAATGGTGGTTCCATGCACAATTCCTTGAGGACCAATGTACATAAAAGATCCTGCCGTCATTTGTCCATATTGGCTTACGCCCAACGCATTAAACTTTTCCCAATCATCTGGCTTACTGTAATTCGGTATCACCATACCATTGGTAACCACCACCCTTGGCGCATCTTTGTGCGAAGGAAACAATCCCATTGGATGACCTGAATATAACGCCAGCGTTTGCTCATCCGTCATTTCAGCCAAATATTTCATGGTCAATCGATATTGTGCCCAATTCTGAAATACCGCTCCATTTCCACCATATGTAATTAATTCATGCGGATGCTGAGCAACGGCATAATCTAAATTATTACTGAGCATGAGCATAATGCCTGCTGCCTGTTTTGATTGGTGCGGAAAGTCGGTGTAGTTCCTAGATTTGATCTCGTAATCTGGTCGGTAACGATACATGTAAATTCTACCGTAGGTTTTCAGCTCTTCAGCAAACTCTGCTGCAAGTGCCTTGTGCTGCTCTTTTGGAAAATAGCGTAACGCATTTTTAAGGGCAAGCTTCTTTTCGTCTTCATTTAAAATTTCTTTCCGTTTCGGAGCGTGGTTGATCGAAGGATCAAATGCTTTCTTCTGCGGAATGTCAGCAGGAATTCCTTCTAAAATTGATTTTTTGAAATCTTCAAGTTGTAGCGTACTCATTTCTGAAATCTTTTTTTTGATGTTTTATTAAATCCAAAAGGACAATGTTTGCAGC
This sequence comes from uncultured Acidiluteibacter sp., assembly GCA_965660325.1. Classification (GTDB taxonomy): domain Bacteria; phylum Bacteroidota; class Bacteroidia; order Flavobacteriales_E; family Vicingaceae; genus Acidiluteibacter. The sequence goes on along the minus strand of CBFHZL010000008.1, from coordinate 10,951 downwards.
CATTTTTGCAACAATAGCCTCTCTTTAAATGGTATTTTTCAGTAAATACAAGATAGCCTTCTTTGGAGGTGTAATAATCCTCTGGGTCTAGTCTATTAAAAGGGGAAAAGCCGTCCATGTGTGTATTAATTGAAATGTAAAGTTAATCAGTTTAACTTTGACGAATGGTAAACGCACAACAAAAGGCGATTGTTCAGCAATTATTTTCAACACTTTTCGAAGAAAAGGGTGTGCAGTTGTTTTTACAGCGAGATGATCTCTTGCACCCTGAGGTAAGTGGAAATAAATTTCGGAAGCTAAAGTATAATATTCAATATGCAATGGATCAAGGATGCGAAACTATCCTAACCTTTGGAGGAGCGTATTCTAACCATATCGCAGCTACTGCTGCGGCTGCAAAGTTGGCTAACCTAGCATCTATTGGAATTATTCGCGGAGAAGAACACCTGCCTCTGAATGCTACTTTACAAACAGCCGTGAATAATGGCATGGAATTGCATTATATTAACAGAAGCGATTACCGCAGAAAGCAAGAAACGGACTTTTTGAATGAACTAAAAAACAGGTTTGGAGAAGTTTTTATTATTCCTGAGGGTGGAACCAATGAATTGGCGTTAAAAGGAGTTGCTGAAATGAAGGCTGATTGGCAAGAGAGCTATGATTTTATTGCGGTTCCTTTTGGAAGCGGAGGAACATCTGCCGGTATTTATTCGGTGATGGAGAAGCAACAATTGCTCATTTTTTCAGCATTAAAAGGAGATAATGTGAGTGATGAGTTTAATTCAGTTTTGTTAGAAAACCAAATTGTTGATAAAGGTGATTGGACAATGTTTAATCAATATCATTTTGGCGGTTACG
>CBFHZL010000008.1:0-9996 GCA_965660325.1 uncultured Acidiluteibacter sp. | reverse complement strand
ATTTGAGCTACTAACTTATTAACAGTTGTTCATCAATGAAGAATTTCCTCTTTTTATTATGTTTTAGTGCTCAATTAATTTCGGCTGCTCAAGGAAAACGAATAACGCGATCTGAATATATAGCGATGTACAAAGATGACGCTATTGAAACCATGAAGCGCACTGGTATCCCGGCAAGCATTACGTTGGCGCAAGGAATCTTAGAATCAGGCGATGGAAATAGTGATTTGGCGAGAAAAGCCAATAATCATTTTGGCATTAAATGTCACTCCGACTGGACAGGACCAACCTACACCATGGATGATGATGCAAAAGATGAGTGTTTTCGGAAATATAGAAAAGTAATCGAAAGTTATAAGGATCATGCAGATTTTTTGACTGGGAGAAACCGATATGCATTTCTTTTTGATTTAAAACTAACCGACTATAAAGGATGGGCAAAAGGATTAAAGAAAGCAGGTTATGCAACTAATCCGAAGTATCCACAATTGTTAATTGGTATTATCGAGCGAAGCGAACTCTATAAATTTGATGATCCAAAAGCGTACAAAAAGTCTAGTAAAAAAGAGATCGCTAACGGAGCTAGTACGGCAAAACGCAATACTACATCATCGCAGTATGCTAGTAATACTGGTGCTCACAAGGTTGTTACATCTAAAAATAATATAAAGTATATTGTTGCCAAGCCCAATGATGATTTAGAAGAAATTGCAGATGAATTTAATATGGGTTTGTGGCAAATTACAAAGTATAATGATTTGTCGGATGACCATCGTCCTGAGTTGGGAGATATTATCTATTTACAGCCCAAAAGGGGAAAAGGCCAAAAGGAGTTTCATTCCGTCAATACAGGTGAGACCATGTATCAAATTTCTCAAATGTACGGTGTGAAGTTGAAGAAGCTGTACAAAAGAAATCGGGTCAATAAGGGCTACCAACCAAAAGTGGGTGAGAAGATCTATTTACAAGGTAGGCGACCGAGGTAATTGATCTATTTTCTGCCTCATTAAAAAGTATAGGTGCTTAATATTGGAAGAATTGAGGTTTGTTTTACTTGTAGGTTAGTATAATCTGTTGTTATTTTTATCCGCTAAGGACGCAAGGAAAAAGCCACAAAGAGCGCAAAGAAAAAACACAAAGGGCGCAAAGAGATAAATGATGAAAATTACCGCAAAGAGCGCTGAGGATTTCGCAAAGGGAGAGTCTTAGAGTTAGGTGTCTCTTTGTCTTATTTTTCGACTCCGCTCAAGATGACAACTCGACTCCGCTCAAAGTTAAAAAGACTGTGTCAGTTCAAAATAGAAAGTTTATATTTATTCAAATCATTAAATCAACTCATTAAGTCATCTGTTCTACCTTCGGCGGATTGACTTATTAATCAATTGTTATATTGAATAATTGTTACATTGTTAAACCTGCACGCCGGCAGGCGAGTTGAATAATTGTTCTTCTAAAACCTCAATCCCAATGTAAATTGAATTAAATGGCTCAGCTGTTCCAATTTGGCTGATTCCGAAGAGAAGTCTAATTCTTGTGTTTCGCTTTGCTCGCGTAGTGCATAAGTTGCATCGACAAATACGCCATTTTCATTTTTATACCCTATCCCTAGAGAGTAAGTTCTACTGGATAAATCATCGGGAATGGCTTCATTTAGCGGATTATCATTATACCTAAAACCTGCGCGCAAACTGTAAGGAGCATTTATCCGGTATTCAAGACCAAACCGAACATTATGTGCTCTTGAAAACTCCTGCTTTATTGTATCGTTTTCAGCTTCGAAACCATACGTAAAAACTGGGTCAATGGCATCTTTAATGCGTGCATTTGAATAATTTAAATACTCGTAGTCAACAGAAAAGACAGCTTTTTTACCCAATACAACAGCGAGACCTGAATTCATTCTCCAAGGAGTATGGATTCGGTAATTGTACTCAGAGAAAAAGTCATCAAAATAGTTTTCTCCGTTAACGAAGTTAGATTCGTAGGAAATAGAATAATTCTCATCAAGGGAGTACCATGTTGGTGATTGTATAGAGCCACCGATTCGAACAAAGTCAACAGGCCGATAGATAAATCCAACCTTAAGATTTACCCCTGTTCCTGATACGTCAAGTGAGGTATTACGGGTAAAATTCGTTGATCTTGGAAAATCATTGATAAGTGAAGAGTCCGCAGGTGTTGTATATTGCATTGACTCTTTGTAGGTAGTTTGCTGATTGAAATTTAATATACTAAAGGCTAAAGAGGCGCCCAGGTAAAGCTTATCCATGTAATTCCCACCTACGCTAATATTAACGTCTCCGGAGCCTCCTCTTTCAATAACATCATAGGATTTGTTGATAGCGGATGCATCAAAAAAGCGCACATCATAATCTCCATTTCCAAGTTGATCAATTAGGCGTGTTTCATAAGCCAAACTAATATCACCAGGATAAAATTGTGATAGATCGTTTTGGTCGACTATATTGGGTAGCGAATTTAACTCATTAACTTGAGTGTAAATAAGTGATTGACGATCTTTAAAACCGCTTGAGAAACGATAGGCTCTGTTAAAGCTATTGGTTCTGCTATACCCAATTCCAAAATTGATCGATCTCCATCCGTTTACATTTTTTTCAATGACGCCTACGTAGCCCACACTTCCAATGTTGAAATTGAGCCGTCCCTCATTTGAAGGGTTGTTATAAAATCTGGCATCGTTTCCGGTATACAAGAAAGTAGGGGAGAAGGTTAGTTCGTTGCTGCGATACACTCCAATTGCCGCTGGGTTCAGTACCGTCGCAGAAAAATCTCCGCCGATAGCAGTGAATGCACCACCCATGGCATTAAATCGCGCTGAACCGCTATAGTGTAGGTTGGAGTACCGTAAAGCGTCTATCTTATTTTGAGCCACTAAACTGAGCTGAACAGCAGCGAGTGTTAAAATTATGATGTACTTTTTCATTTTTAAATTAGATTAACGTGGACTTCTACTTCTTGGGCTGCTGCTTCTAGATCCGCCACCTCCAGAACTTCTGTTAAAAGAAGGTGAGCTGTTGAAAGATGGAGATCGAGATGGGCTACTACTTCTAGGGGTAACCCTTGTCGGACTTGTTCGCTGAGGTGTAGTGGAACGATTATAACTTCCGCCTCTGCTTGGCCTGCTGTAGGTATTTGTTCGCGTTGGACGTTTATTTTGATTTGGCACTGCTGTAGCATTGTTCGGTACTTGAGGTCTTGCGTTCATAGCGGGAGTTTTTCCGCTGTTTGGTCGAATCGTAGGATTCGCAGTGGGCTCACTTGGCCTTACATATTGCTTGCTATTCGGACGCGAGGCTGGACGAGTATTGGTTTGTTCGGGACGCACTGCTGGTCGAGCATTTCCTGCATCAGGTCTTGTGGCCGGTCGAAGCGACTCTGTTGCATTTATTGCATTCGGATTGACTGTTTTGCCACTATTACTTCTAGTAGCCGGGCTGCTTTCTGCTCTACTTCCACTTCGGTATGGAGATGAAATGCCTCCACCTCGAGGTCCATAATAGACGTTATTAGACGGTCTGCCAAATCCATTGTCAAATCCATTTCCGCCATAAAAGCCATTATTAAATCCATTGTTGTATCCTGCCCAGTAGGCATTGTTCATTCCAAAACCATTGTTCCATCCCCATGGATTGTTCCACCCAAAACCGGTATTCCATCCCCAAGGGTTGTATGGATTGTAGCCAAATCCGCCACCAAAGCCAACGCCAATTCCGATGCCGACATTCCATCCACCCCAAGGGTTGTAGAATGGGTCATAGATACTTCCGCCGATAAATGCTGGGTTTCGATTGTAAAAAAATGGGTCAACAAAGAATGGATCGTAATAGCCCATTCCCATGCCTACGGTTGGCCCGTGGAATCTTCTTAGACGAGCTGCATACTCATAGTCGTAGTAATCATCATACTGAAACTCTTCTGGCTCAGCCGGACTGGTGTAATTGTTTTGATCTATCGGCTCTTCCAAGGCATAATCATCAGCAACATAGTCGTTTGATCCGGCAGGAGCAGCGTATTGATTGTTGCTCTGCTCAGGCGCAGGTGTAGATGCTGGTGCCGGTGCTCGTGGGATATCGTTGGCAGAATAATAAATGTCATCATAAGCAGATAAGGTGCTCGATGCCTGAAACCCGCTTGAGCAGGCAGTTAAGGAGCCTATTGCGATGAGGTAGAGAAATTGATGATACTTTTTCATAATATATTGATTTTTTGGGCGATAATTGTCTTTTGTAAGAATCGATAAAACGGTTATAATTTCTTTATTTTTGCGCTTTATCACACACGAAAATATCAAATATTGTACCAATAATTATGGCAAAAAATTTTACCTCAAGAAAAGAAAATTATTCGCAATGGTATAACGAAATAGTTTCCAAAGCAGACCTTGCAGAACATTCAGCTGTAAGAGGGTGTATGGTCATTAAACCTTATGGATACGCCATTTGGGAAAAAATGCAAGCGCAGCTCGACAAAATGTTCAAAGATACTGGACATGTAAACGCTTATTTTCCGCTATTTGTTCCCAAAAGTCTTTTCGAAGCAGAGGAGAAAAATGCAGAAGGTTTTGCTAAAGAGTGCGCAGTAGTAACGCATTATCGTTTGAAAACAGACCCAGAGGATGCTTCTAAGCTAATTGTAGATCCAGAGGCAAAATTGGAAGAGGAATTGATTGTTCGTCCTACCTCTGAGGCCGTAATTTGGAATACCTATAAAGGTTGGATTCAATCATATCGAGATTTACCTATTTTGGTCAACCAATGGGCTAACGTGGTTCGTTGGGAGATGCGTACGCGATTATTTCTAAGAACTGCAGAGTTTCTTTGGCAAGAAGGGCACACTGCACACGCCACTAAAGATGAGGCATTAGCGGAGTCACGCACCATGCTAGATGTGTACGCTGAATTTGCTGAAAAATACATGGCCATGCCGGTAGTAAAAGGATTAAAAACAGAGAGTGAGCGCTTTGCAGGAGCAGAAGAAACCTTCTGTATAGAAGCCATGATGCAAGACGGGAAAGCACTACAAGCTGGAACATCTCACTTTTTAGGTCAAAATTTTGCGAAAGCGTTTGATGTAAAGTTTGCCAATAAAGAAGGTAAGTTGGATCATGTATGGGCAACTTCTTGGGGCGTTTCCACACGACTAATTGGTGGACTAATTATGACACATTCCGATGATAACGGGCTAGTGTTGCCTCCAAACTTAGCGCCTATTCAGGTGGCTATCGTTCCTATTTATAAAGGGGAAGAGCAATTGGCTACGATTTCAGAAACGGCATTGAAGATTAAAGCAGATTTAGAAGCGAAAGGTATTTCGGTAAAATTTGATGATCGAGATACCCATAAGCCAGGATGGAAGTTTGCAGAATACGAGTTTAAAGGAGTGCCTGTTCGCATTGCTATAGGGCCAAGAGATTTAGAAAATGGAACCGTAGAAGTAGCACGAAGGGATACGTTAGAGAAGGAAGTGTTGCAAATTCAAGATATTGAAACGAAGGTTGAACACTTATTGAAAAATATTCAGGACAACTTATATCAAAAGTCAATAGACTTTAGGGCGGACAATACACATCATGTAGACAGCTACGAGGAGTTTAAACAAGTACTTGAAGACAAAGGTGGGTTTATTCTAGCTCATTGGGATGGCACAGCAGAAACGGAAGAAAAAATCAAGCAAGAAACAAAAGCAACCATTCGGTGCATACCTTTACATGAGAAGCAGGAAGAGGGAAAGTGCATGTACACCGGAAACCCTTCCAAGGGAAAAGTAATTTTTGCTAAAGCATATTAGATATGACAAATGAACAACCTAAGATTGAGCAGATCGCCTCAGAGCTGACTTCGAAGTCTAATTTGAAGCAACAAGTTTATCGAGAAACTAAGGAGCAGTTTAAGCAGCTTAAAAAAGTCGCTAAGCAAATAGTTGATGAGGTCAACGATCGAACAAAAGATAAGCTAGATGATAACATCGAGGTGCTGTTCATCGATAAAGGAGACTACGAAATGCGGATTAAGTTCGCTGGCGATGTGTTGATCTGTTATATGCATACCAATGTGTTTGAATTTGAGCGATCACACCCAATATGGAGCACTAGTTATGTGAAAGAGGATGTTTCCCGAAGTTTCTGTGGAATGATTAATTTTTACAATTTCTTGGCCGATTCCTTTAAATATGATCGCAGGCAAGACAGTGGATATCTTATTGCACGAATGTTTGTAAATAAGGAGCGTCATTTTTTTGTGGAAGGGAAACGTCAGCTCGGATTCTTGTTCAACAACTTTTCTGAAAGTATAATTTCGGCTGAAGCGATTCGTTCGATCATTGAAACGGCTATTTTATATGCCATGGAATTTGACCTGTATACGCCACCTTACAATGAGGTAAAGGAAATTTCGGTAGGTGAAATGGTGCATGAATCAAGTGTGATGCGAGTAAAAACCGCTAAAAGAATGGGTTATAAGTTCTCTCAAGAAGAGGATGAGGAGTAGCCTAAAAAAAATTAAAAAAGTTTTGGGAAAAGTATTGCAGAATTAAAAAATGGTAGTACTTTTGTCGTCCCAAAACAATGGGAATACATAACGGTCCGTTCGTCTAGGGGTTAGGACGCCAGGTTTTCATCCTGGTAACAGGGGTTCGATTCCCCTACGGACTGCAAATTTTTAAAGAAATAAGAACTATGGCTAATCACAAGTCAGCATTAAAGAGAATCAGACAAACTAAAGTACGTAACGAGCGCAACCGTTACCAAGGTAAAACTACCAGAAATGCTATTAGTAAGCTTAGAGCAACTACTGAGAAGAAAGATGCTGAGGCAATGTTACCTAAAGTAGCTTCTATGATTGATCGTTTGGCAAAAAACAACATCATTCATGACAACAAAGCGGCTAACTTAAAATCAAAGTTAACGAAACACGTAGCTAGTCTATAAGTTACTTCTTTAAAGAAATTTAAAAGCCTCGATAGTTATCGAGGCTTTTTTTGTGCCCTGATTTTTGATGTAATTTGGTTTTGCTGAAGCTGTAATACTGGAGTGTGGTATAGGGTCAATTGTGATTACACGATTGTTGTCTAATCGATAACAGTTTATTTCCCGGTTTTCGTAAACTTCTAATTCTCTTTTTCTCTTATCTTAGACAAAGATAATTAGCCATTAAAAAATACTTGCAGACATAATATATATAAGTGCACTGGCACTCATATTTCTAATAACTGCAAGCGATATACAAATGCTTTATTATTATCCATCTAATGTAAGAGATATGTTGGAATAAATTGGCAGTCTGTTAGAAAGTAATGGTATAAACTTAACTATTTACCCTAAAGAAGTTAGTAAGACCGCGTTTGGATATTCAAGTTTTGATGCAATGAGATTTAAAGCCTAAAGCAATAAAATGATAAACCGTTCTAAAAAATATGGCATAAAAAAAAGCCGTTTCATTTGAAACGGCTTCAATTTTTGTGGGCGATACTGGATTCGAACCAGTGACCCCCTGCTTGTAAGGCAGGTGCTCTGAACCAACTGAGCTAATCGCCCTTTTAAAGGGTTGTGCCTTTTTGTTTAGCGGTTGCAAATATACTACAAGATTTTATTTTGACAACACAAAAATCAAAAAATTATTGAAAAAGTTCTATTGCTTCAGCTACCGTAAATGTGCTACCGCCAATGAAAATTATATCATCCTCATTTGCTGATTTTTGTGCAGAAAATACTGCATCCTTTATCGAGGGGAAACTTTTTGCTGTTAATTTTAATTCCTCCATCTTCATCAAAAGCGCTTCCTTTGGAAGGGCTCTAGGGATGTCCGCTTGTGATACATAATAGATTGCATCACTTGGCAGTAGGTTTAATATCTTGCTGACGTCCTTATCATTTACCACTGTAATTACCATGTGCAGTTGATGACACGAAAGTGATTTTAGTTGGCTGACAATCGCCTTAACTCCTTCTTCATTATGTCCGGTATCGCAAATGGTAAGTGGAGTGGTGGAAAGGGTTTCCCATCGTCCTCTTAAACCGGTGTTTGATGTTACTCTTTCAAGGCCATTTTTTATACTGTTCTCATCTAGCTTTATATAATTCGATAACACCTCACAGCTCTTTAAAATGGTCAGTAGGTTTGCTTTTTGGTAACTGCCTTTTAATTCAAATTCAGGTAAATTGTCGTTGTCTGATTCAGAAAAATAAATAGGAGCCTTTTCTTGTAGGGCTTTTTGCTCAAATACCGCTCTTATCCCTGAATGCTGCCCTATGACCACTGGAATCTGTTTTTTTATGATACCAGCCTTTTCTAAGCCTATCTGTTCTATAGTGTCTCCTAAAATGGCTTGATGGTCCAAACTAATGTTGGTGATTACACTGAGTATGGGTGTAATAATATTGGTTGAATCTAATCGGCCACCTAGTCCTGTTTCTATAATCGCATAGTCAACCTGCTCCTCAGCAAAATAATTAAAAGCAAGTGCAACGGTCCATTCAAAGAAGGAGGGTTCAATTTCATTGAAGTCATCCTGATATTTAGCAACAAAATCGACAACATATTTTTCAGTAATGACGTCTCCGTTTATTCGCACCCGCTCTCTAAAATCAACTAAATGTGGTGAAGTGTATAAGCCCACTTTGTACCCTTGCTCTTGAAGAATTGAGGCTAAACTATGAGAAACGGACCCTTTACCATTAGTACCCGCTACGTGAATACTTTTAAATTTAGCTTGAGGATTATCTAAAATAGTCGCTAAGCGGATGGTATTGGATAAGTCTTTCTTAAAAGCAGTGTTTCCTACACGCTGAAACATCGGTAGTCGACTAAATAGATAGTCTAGTGTTTCCTGATAATTCATTTAATTCAAGATGAAAATAAAGGTCATTTGTCCTTTTTGCTCCTGAGCTGCGTTAGGGTTTGCGTTAAATTTGGTTGCATATGCAGCTTTTTTGGCTTTGTCATATAAGATGGTACTTGCCGTAGTAGATCCTCTTGCTCCTGGTGTTGCCCTAACGACCTTTCCCGTATTATCTACAATAATATCCACGACTACTTTTCCTTCTTCTTGAGAATCGTCTTTTATACGCGGCGCAGCGAGCATGCTTCTGCCAGACAAGTTAAATGAAACGCCATTTCCTTGACCACCTCCTGTTCGATTGGTACTGTTGGGATCTCCGTCAGTTGAGCCTTGGTCTCCTGGTTGCTGCGTATCACCTTCTCCGCTATTGGTATTTTTATTGTTTTTCCAATTGCTCAGCGCGTCTGTTAAGTTTTTATCTGGTTTAGGTTCTTCTTTTACAGGCTCTTTTACTTCTTTAGGCTCTTCTTTTTCTTTCTTTGTTTGCACAGCAGGGGCATCATCAGTCGCCGTCAGAATGTCTTGTTCTGCACTTGTTTCTGTTGGCGTTTCTTCAGGGGTATTGTCTATGGTTTCTTCCGGAGTGGAGGTAGATGCAATTTCTTGGGGCTGAACATCACCCATTCCCATTTCTGAAGTACCAAAATTAATAGTAATGCCTTCTTCTTCGGGTGGAGGATTCATATGCGTCATCCCAAAAAAGATGAATAGAATTACCAATACCACATGAATGATAATCGTGGTTGTTAGTCCAATTCTTTTATTTTTAGACCTTACTAGTTCCATTAGTTAGGGTTCGTAGCAAGTACGAGTTTAAATTTATTTCTATTGGCAATATCCATTATTTTTACTGCTTCCTCTACAGCTATTGTTTTGTCTACATGCAGAATGATCGAACCATCCACATCTCCTGATAACTTTTGCAGCAGTAAAGGCTCAATAAATTCGAATTGCACTTGCTCTTCGTTAATGTAATAATTCAACTCTTTAGTAATCGACAGGGATACCGTTTGCTTTGCTAACGTTTTACTCGAACTACTGGGTAGCAATAATTTTAATGCATTCGGGCTAACCAATGTAGAAGTTAGCATGAAAAATATAAGCAATAGAAAAACTATGTCCGTCATGGACGACATGTTA
>CBFHZL010000007.1:0-51824 GCA_965660325.1 uncultured Acidiluteibacter sp. | reverse complement strand
AGCCTAGATTGGATCACTTTTTTTAGTGGATCAGCAGTGCATAATTTTACAAAACAGCTTAAGTTGCATAACTTGTCGTTTCCAATGTCTAAAGTTGCTGTTGTAGGACCTTCTACCAAAAAAGTAGCTGAAGAAAATGGATACACTGTAGCAGCCGTAGCTGACCCTTACACAGAGGAAGGTGTAGTGGAGGCTATTTTAAACAATGAAAAGGATGTTTAGACCAAGAAGACTAAGAAAATCACCAATAATAAGAGACCTCGTTCAAGAAACCCAATTGAATGTAACTGACTTTATTTACCCCTTGTTTATTGAAGAAAAACCGGGAGTAAAGAAGGAGATTCCATCGATGCCTGGTATTTACAGATATTCTTTAGATACCATTTCTGAGGAGTTAGATGAATTGATTGCGCTTGGTATATATACTGTGGTGCTTTTCGCAATTCCTTTAGAAAAGGATGCGATAGGTTCAGAAGCGATGAATGAAGAGGGTATTATTCCTAAAGCGATACGATTTATCAAGAAAAACTACCCACAATTATATGTGATCTCAGATATTTGTTTTTGCGAGTATACCGATCATGGGCATTGCGGTATTATTCATGATAATGATGTAGATAATGATGCAACCCTAGCCAATTTGAATAAACAAGTTCTGGCGCATGCTAAAGCAGGGGTTGATATGGTTGCTCCCTCAGGAATGATGGACGGAACAGTGGGGTCTTTAAGAAACACACTCGATGAAAATGGATTTTATCAAATCCCAATCATGGGATATTCCGTAAAGTATGCATCTGCCTTTTATGGTCCATTTAGAGACGCAGCCGATTCCACTCCTACATTTGGCGACCGCAGGACCTACCAAATGGATCCTGCTAATAGAATGGAAGCCATAAGAGAGGCAAAACTTGACATTGCTGAAGGAGCTGACATTATAATGGTGAAGCCTGCATTATCGTATTTAGACATCATTCGGGACTTGAAAAATACCTTTGATGTGCCAATTGCAGCCTATAACGTAAGTGGAGAATATGCCATGTTAAAAGCTGCAGGTGAGAAAGGTTGGATAGATGAACCACGTGTGATGATGGAAAAGTTATTATCAATTAAGCGAGCTGGTGCTGATATCATTATTACTTATCATGCAAAGGAGGCAGCACGACTATTAAAAAAGCATTAATTCCTATGCAAATCAATACCTTTGTAGAGGAGTAAAAAAACAGTATTTCATGGAATTAAAAAAGTCAAAAGATTTATTTGAAAGAGGGCAGCATCATCTGGTTGGAGCTGTAAATAGTCCTGTAAGAGCATTTAACTCAGTTGGTGGAAATCCATTGTTTATTGATCGAGCAGATGGAACTAAAATATACGATGTAGACGGAAATGAATACATCGATTTGGTTGGTTCATATGGTCCAGTAATTCTTGGGCACGGTAATAAAGCAGTTAAAGATGCAGTAAAAGCGGCAGTTGATAAAGGATTTACATTTGGTGCAACTACAGAGAATGAGATTGTACTATCAGAAATGGTGGCCGAAATATTTCCATCAATTGACAAGGTACGTTTTGTAAATTCAGGAACAGAAGCCGTATTAAGCGCTATCCGATTGGCACGAGCCTATACTAAACGCAATAAGATTGTAAAATTTGCTGGATGCTATCATGGTCACTCTGATTCATTATTAGTTGCAGCTGGCTCCGGCTTGGTTACACTTGGTCTTCCCGGAAGTCAGGGCGTACCTGAAGCTGCAGTTAAAGATACATTAGTTGCTTTATATAATGATATTGACAGTGTAAAACAGTTAATTGAGCAATTTCCTGATGAGATCGCAGCTATTTTTATAGAACCGGTAGCCGGAAATATGGGTGTGATTGTCCCTGACCATTCCTTTATGAAGGAACTGAGAGAAGTCACAAAAGCTCACGGCATCCTATTGGTGGTAGATGAGGTGATGACAGGTTTCAGAAAGAAGTTTGGAGGAGCACAAGACTATTTTGATATTCAAGCGGATATAACGTGCCTAGGTAAAGTAATTGGCGGAGGAATGCCGGTAGGAGCTTATGGTGGTAGAGATGAGATAATGGAGATGGTAGCACCATTAGGGCCAGTTTATCAGGCAGGTACACTTTCAGGAAATCCTATTGCAATGGCTTGTGGGATTGCAACCATGAATGAACTTAAACGATTAAACCCTTATGATAAGTTTGAAAAAGAAGCCGCTCAGATAGAGTCGTGGATTTTAGAAGCAGGTAAAGAGTTTGGAGTACCTGTTCAAGTAAACCGATTTGGAGCAATGATTAACCCATTTTTTACTGATCAAGAGGTAATTGACTTCAAAACTGCTCAAACATCCAATACCGATCACTTTGCAAAGTTTTTCTGGGGCATGGCAGAAAACGGTATGTACATACCACCATCTCAGTTTGAGGCATGGTTCTTACCTGCAACATTAACATCGGATGATATGAATAAAATTAAAGTGGCAATTAGAAACGCAATACAATCTATAACGAAATAATGACAACATTTAACGATAATTTTTTAAGAGCCTGTAGAAGAGAGCCAGTAGATCATACGCCTGTATGGTTTATGCGTCAGGCAGGTAGGTATCAAGAAGCTTATAGAACGATCAAGAAAACTTATAGCATTGTTGATATTTGTAAAATCCCTGAGGTTTGTGCTGAGGTAACATTTTTACCGGTAAATCAATTTGCACTTGATGCTGCAATTGTGTTTTCTGATATCATGATTCCACTAGAGCCAATGGGTATTAACTTTGAATATAAGCCCGGAGTTGGTCCTGTAATCCATAATCCAATTGCTTCTAAAGCTGATATTGACCGATTAAAAACGATTGACCCTGCAGTAGATTTAAAATATACAGGTGATGCACTTGGTATCTTGAAAAAAGGATTATCGATTCCTTGTTTAGGTTTTGTAGGTGCCCCATTTACCTTGGCTAGCTACATGATTGAAGGTGGTCCATCTAAGAATTATGCAAAGCTAAAATCATTGATGTATAATCAATCAGAAAACTGGCATTTGTTAATGGATAAGTTAGCCACATCAATGGCTGAATATTTACTTTTTCAACAAGAAAGTGGTGCAGCGGCTTTACAAATCTTTGACAGCTGGGTAGGTATTTTATCTGTTCAAGACTACAGAGAGTATGTGTTGCCTCACATGGAAAAGATGATGGAATTGTTAAAGGCAAAAACGGATGTTCCGATTATTTTATTTGGAACCAACACTTCGCATCTGCTACAAGATTTTAGAAAAACTGCTCCTGATGTAATTGGAATTGATTGGAAAACAGATATTAGTACGGCTTGGGCCGATCTTGATCATAGCGTTGCTGTTCAAGGAAATTTAGACCCAACTTTACTGTTTGGCGATTGGTCGCTTATTGAATCAAGAGCTAAAGCAATTTTAGATAGTATAGATAATAGAAACGGGCATATCTTTAATCTCGGTCACGGGATATTACCTGGAACCCCGGAAGAGAATGTTCGTCGACTTGCAGAATATGTAAGAGAGTACACTACTAGAAAGTAAAGCGCTCTTTAAATTCAGCAAGTTCTTGTTTAAAAGAACTCTTAAGGGTAATTAGTTGATTGATTCGTTCGTCGCTAGTTACCCTTATTTCTTTTAACTTCATGTGCTGGTTTACAAATAGCATCTCTAATTCAGGGTACAATTCTTTTAACTCATCCACAATTTCCACTACACTGAGGTTATATTGTGTTAAATGGTAAATGTCTGATGGTAATTTCCCATCACTTAGCTGATGTAAAATTTCTGACACTTTATTGATATTAATGAATGACCGGTATTGCATACCGTCGCCATTTACTGATATTTTTTTATTGTAATTGGCCTCAAACATAAATTTGTTGATTACAGCATCAAACCGCATACTCTTTGAATAGCCATAAACATTTCCACACCGTAATATGTAGGTCGTTATTTTATCTGAAAGTCGTTTTATATGCCCTTCTCCTCTAAGCTTACTGATTCCGTAAAAGGTTTGAGGGTTTGGATTAGTACCAACTTCTACAATATCACTAGATGCTCCATAAACAGATACACTGCTAAGGTAAATAAGTGTTTTTACGTCACTTTCTTCGATTGCGTATACAAGTTCTGCTGTTCCCCAATTATTGATTTGTTCGAATTCGTGCGACCCTTGGTCAGAAAAAGGTGTGCTTACTTTTGCAGCTAAATGATACACTGTATCAATGCCAACAAGTGCTTTTCTTAGTTTTCTGGAATCAAGTAAATCACCTGATATAAAGTTGACTTTTTTCGACAATTTAGGATGTCCAATAAATAAATTACGATTCCCTTTAGAAAGATTGTCATAGATCGTAATACTGTTTATTGCTGTATCTTCGTTTAGTCGATTTGTTAATTCTGTTCCAATGTATCCGGCTCCTCCGGTTATTAATATGTTCATTTTGTAGCTAAGTCTGTGTGAAGTCCGCACTCTGTTTTATTTAATCCATACCATCTACCGGTACGTTCATCTGCCGTATCAATATATTTTCTTGTACATGGAGCACAGCCGATGCTCAAGTATCCTTCCTTTTCTAATGGATGTGCGGGTAGATTGTGTTCTTTTCGGTAGGCGTGAATCATTTTTGCATCCCATTTTAGCATAGGGTGATATCGTGTGCATCCAAATTTGGAGGGTTGTTCCTCTTTCATGCTCTTACGAACTGCACTTTGATCAGCTCTAACACCATTTATCCAAATATCATGTGATGCTAATATTGGTTCCATAGGTTGCGTCTTATTCAGGAAACAGCAGTAATCCGGATCTGATGAATAAAGTAATTTTCCCTCTTCATCCATTTGGTTTATTTTGGTCACTGCAGATTCCAATCCAATCATCGGCATCTCTAATAATCTAGATAATTCATCTTTAAATGCTAAAGTTTCAGGAAATAGAAACCCAGTATTTAAATAGTAAATCGGTATCGTATTATCGATTTGGCTTATGATATGCAGTAGTGGTATGCTGTGTGTCTGAAAAGAAGAGGTCAAAAACATTTTTTTTCCGCTGCTTTTATAGGCTTCGATTTTGGATTTTATAGTCGATAGTTCTATCTTCATATCATTACAAAGTTACATAATTTGAAAGGCTCATATATTACATTTATTAAAGTTCTATTGTTCTGCATTGGTTGTTCATTTTTTTCTTCATCACATGGACAAGCTTCATGCGATAGCTTATATTGGGAGAAAGGGTTAGCATCTTATTATGGTCATCAATTTCATGGTAGACAAACGGCAAATGGAGAGCGTTTTGATCAGATGGGCCTAACAGCAGCCCACCGAACTTTGCCTTTTGGGTCAATAGTTCGTGTAACCAATAGAACAAATTACCAATCGGTATTGGTAAGGATAAATGATAGAGGACCGTACAATAAAAGGCGGATTATTGACTTATCCAAAGGGGCTGCCATCAAAATCGGCTTGATTGATAAAGGTGTAGGAGAGGTGTTACTAGAGTGCATTTATGATCCTTCACATTCTAAACCTACAATTACAAATAAAATAGATACAATGCCATAATAGGCTATTTATTGAATCTCATTACTTTTGTTACCATGAATAAGATGCGTTGGAAGCACCCAAAATTAATTGGTAAAAACCAAGTAAAACTATTGAGTGAATCACTCAACAATTTAGACCTAACACTTACAGAAATTTTAATTCAGCGAGGTGTAGATTCGTTTGACAAGGCAAAATCTTTCTTTAGGCCCAGCCTTGATGAAATTCATGATCCCTTTTTAATGAAGGATATGGATTTAGCAGTCGATCGGTTAGAGCTAGCGATTGCAAAGAATCAAAAAATATTGATTTATGGCGATTATGATGTAGATGGAACTACTGCAGTTTCTCTTGTGTATTCGTTTTTACTTAATTATTATGATGAATTGGCATTCTATATTCCCGATCGATATAAAGAGGGGTATGGTGTTTCTTATGCAGGAATTGATTTTGCAAAAGATAATGGCTTTGAGTTGATTATTGCACTCGATTGTGGAATTAAAGCTATTGATAAGGTAGCTTACGCTTCAGAGAGCGGCATTGACTTTATTATCTGTGACCATCACCGGCCGGGAGAGCATATTCCTGCTGCCGCTGCTGTTTTGGATCCGAAAAGAGTTGATTGTAACTATCCTTATAAAGAGTTGAGTGGAGCTGGAGTCGGGTTTAAATTGATGCATGCTTTTGCAATTAAAAGAGGAATCCCTTTTGAGAAGTTAGGGCCACTTACGGATTTACTGGCTGTTAGTATTGCTGCTGATATTGTTCCTATGACTGGTGAAAATAGACTTCTAGCTTATTATGGATTGCAACTGATCAATCGAAACCCGCGTCCTGGCATTGCTGCAATGATTGCTTCTGCTCAAATTAAAAAGCAGGCGCTAACCATCACGGATGTGGTGTTTACTATAGCGCCTAGAATTAATGCTGCTGGTAGGATAGAATCGGGATTGAGGGCTGTTGAATTATTGATTACGCGATCAAAGTCAGAAGCAGAGAAAGCTTGTATAGGAATTAATAATAACAATATAGAACGGAAAGAATTAGATAAAGAGATTACCCAAGAAGCCTTGGAAATGATGGCCACTCAACCCAATTTATCTCAATTGAGAAGTACTGTTCTTTTTAGCAATGAATGGCACAAAGGTGTAATAGGTATTGTTGCTTCTAGGGTCATCGAGACCCACTACAAGCCTACCATTATCTTAACGGAATCCAATGGCAAGGCGACCGGTTCTGCTCGATCAGTAAAAGGTTTTGATGTGTATAATGCCATAGACGCTTGTAGTGAGCATTTAGAACAATTCGGCGGGCATATGTACGCAGCAGGTTTAACGATGAAAGCTGATAAAGTAGCTGATTTCCGTACTGCATTTGAAGAGTATGTATCAGCCAATATTACCGAAGATCAGCTTACACCTGAAGTAGAGATAGATGCATATTTGAAATTAGACCAGATCAACGAACGATTCTTTAAAGTTCTTAGGCAATTTGCTCCTCATGGGCCGTTAAATATGCGTCCTGTTTTTGAGTCAAACGGTGTTCATCTTTATGGTGATGCTAGAATAGTTGGCGATAATCATTTAAAAATTGCTGTTACTAATGAAGAAGAAACAACTATATTAGAGTGCATTGGTTTTGGTCTAGGGCAGTATAAAGATGAATTAAAAAGCAAGTCTTTTGATATCGCTTTTGTAATAGATGAAAATGAATTTAGAGGAAAAAAGACATTACAACTAATTTTGAAAGATATAAACGTTAAATGATATACTCTAGCAGTAAAAGTAATTAAACGAAAAAAGGCTCTTGAATATTCAAGAGCCTTTCCATTTAGTATATAATTTCCTACTTCAGAATAATCTTCTTCACTATACTTTCTTCATCTGAAATTAATCTTAGGTAATAAATACCCTTTGAGTAGTTTGATAAATCAAATTGCTCATTGAATCCTAATGTATTTATTCCTTGTCTTTCTAAGATAACCTCTCCTCTCATAGAAAGGATTTGCATATTTGCTAGTACTGATTGTTCAGTTTCTATTTGAAGTGTAACCATTCCGTTAGTTGGATTAGGGAATACGGTTAACTGTCCAATTTTATTAAGATCTTCAATACCTACCTTACAGGTATCTGTAATAGTTACGAAAACGGTATCCGAAACCGTTTCACAACGGCCACCTGATAGCAATTTAGATGTATAATAGTAACGGGTGTTTAAATCTAAACGAGTAGGATCGACGCCAACTGTCTGAATTACTTTACCATTAACATTCGTATCATTACTCATCCATTCGTAAGTTACATTTAGCCCTAAGTTTGCTCCTGCGTTAATGTAGTACGTGGTATCATCGCATATAGTGGTATCTAAACCTTGGAATGCGACTGTTGGGAAATCTGCAACTACACCATAAACAGGTACTCTAGTGGAGAAGCATGAGTCCTTTTGGGCTCCTATGTAAAATACACTAGTAGTGTCTAAGTTTCTGGAATAGCTATTTCCAAAAGTCAGTACTCCCGGGGCCACTGGATCTGAATACCAGAATACCCTGTTCGTACCTGCGGGTTGAACTGCGCCTAAGTTAATTTGACCTGCCCCACAAATTGTATCATTAAGAGCTGTAGGAGACGGCACCTTAGTCACATTCACCGTTAGTATATTTGAATATGTGCTGTCACAAATTTTTGCCCTGTAGGTATTTACGGCGTTTGGAGGTAGTACGATGTAGTTGGCAGAGTCTCTATTTGGCCCAAACTCATCAAACCATAAACCACCGGACTGGCGTTGCCACTGAATAGCTCCAAAGAAGTTGGTGTCGCTTAATGTAACACCGGTTCCTTCGCAAACTGTTGTTGCTGATGCGAATGCTGTACCTGCATCTCTTCTAGTGATGATATTGTCAGGTATTAGGGTGTCAGTGCCTGGCACCGTGTCTAGTCCTGTTAACATATCAGTTACAATAGTGAAACCATAATCTGCACCAATTTCTGACATATCAACTCCTGTAAAAAATACAGTGTCTATTTCGTCAGTTTTTAATGGACCTCCATGAAAAAGATTATCAGAAACATCATATGTTGCTGTATCCCAAGGTATGCCATTTTTAGTTACAAAAACACTCACCCTAGTAGTGTCTACGGTAAAATCGATGTCCCTTGAACCAAAATTTTGTAACAATACCCCAAATTGTTGATTGTTATTGTAGCAGGAGTATTTTGTGGTGTCTGGCTCTGCCATTCTAACAGGCCCTACATCAACATCAGTAAGGTCATATATGAATATATCATCAATTGCCATGGTAGAGGCAAATCCTGTTCCACCTTTAATAGCAATAAACCTAACTCTAGCTTGTTTTCCTTTTACAAAAGGTTCAATATTTACAGTTCTCAGTTTCCATGGGGACCCACTGGTTGTCTGGTCTGGCCCTTTTAAACTATCAACTCTAACCCATCCTTGATCTGCGTCAACTTCTACATACATGTCTCCCATATCGAATCCGAACATGTGATACCAATATTTTAAACGTGGTGCCAAAACATTAGTAAAATCAATACAAGTTGACTCTAAATAAGATGTTTGAAAAGGAGAACCTTCATTACCATCAGCATAAAAATATTTACCAATGGAATTTCCTCTTGTATGATCTCTAACCGGTCCTGTTGCTCCTCCTGAGTTGGCCGTCCCTCTTCCTACAATCCACTTAAATGCACTTGTTGATGCCGAAAATGTTGGAGTAGTTATCCATCCATTAGCGTGATTCCCAGTAGTGTTTGGTGCACTGCTTGAATTGCTGACATTGAAAGATTCAAAATTTTCAAAGTACGGAATAGATATTGGCCCCGGGTTGTCAATATTGATGGAAAATACATTATCTGTAGTATCAGTATCTGTTGAAAGTGTAAGCTTACCTGCTATTGTATATGTTTTAGAAACAGAAAGGTCTGCGCATTGAGAAAAAGTTAATGTTGATGTTCTGAAAGGAGGTATAGAAACTGTAAAGTTCTGCGCAACTGGAGTACCTCCATCTACCGTATATTCTGCCTGAATTGTTTTTAATGTGTCGTTTCCAACATTCTTAACTCTAAACCTAACAGGTTCGCAATTTGAATAGTTGCATAACCCATCTACAGGGCTGCTAATATTAGCTAATTGCACTTGGCCTGTATCAGGTAATACAATACCAATATCGTCTATAGCTATGTTTCCGTTATTACCTGCTGCAGATCGTTTGGCAATGAACCTAAATGTCATAAATTGACCTGCAAACTGAGTTAGTCCAATAGACTTCTTTCTCCAAGGTTGGTTTCTGTTTGTTTGCTGGCGACCAACAATGGAGTCTAATCTAGCCCAGCTTGGAAACTGATCACTTTTAGCCTCTATATATAGTGACCCCATATGAATTCCATGCATGTGATAATAAAATTCTAAAACAGGTGTAGATACTCCAAGTAAACTAACACAAGGGCTCTCGAATGTGGTTTCATTCCCACCTGTACCCTGAGCTCCATCTACCATTAAAAACCTAGAGATTCCAGTTGGTGTGTTATCTGTCTGAGGTCCCGTAGCAACAGTATTACTTGTATTTCTAGCTCTCCAAGAATAACTAGCCAATGCATCAGGAGATGATATAAAACCGCCAGGCAAATTACCCAATGCGTTATTATTAAAACTCGAAAAGTCATTAAAATAAGGGAATTGTAAAACTAGGTTGGACACAACCACATTCCTTAAGGTGTCGTTGGCTGCGCTAACATCGTTTGGAACTGTTGCAGCAAGTGTAAACGAAAATGAAGTAACAGCTGATAAGTCGGCTTTTGTTACAAAAGTATGTTCGTAAAATGCTTGAGGAAGAATTGTTGCTCCTGTAACTAATTCAGTTACGGGAGTTCCTCCATCTAGAATATATGTGAAGGTTACATTCCCAAAAATTTGGGTTGCACCAACATTTTGCACCCTCACCTTTACGTCTTCATTAATTTTTAAGTCGCACCCATCAGCTGGAGCTGTAAGGCTAACTACTCTTAAGTCTGTAGCTTGACCGTATGACACGAAT
Source organism: uncultured Acidiluteibacter sp. (assembly GCA_965660325.1). Taxonomy (GTDB): domain Bacteria; phylum Bacteroidota; class Bacteroidia; order Flavobacteriales_E; family Vicingaceae; genus Acidiluteibacter. The sequence continues at coordinate 41,217 of CBFHZL010000007.1, read as the reverse complement.
GCAAATGATAACAATATTGATAAAATTGATAGTACTTTTTTCATATGTATTCTAAATATAAAGTGTTCTTAAGGCTATAAAAATATTAAAAAAATAAGGAACCTACACTAAGATTCCTCACTTTTGACGTAATACTTGCACCTATGGTTGTATGGGATTAGTGAATTCCTTTGTCTGCTAGATATCTTTCCGCGTCTAACGCTGCCATACAGCCTGTTCCTGCAGCTGTTACGGCTTGTCTGTAAATTTTATCAGCTGCGTCACCGGAAGCAAACACTCCTGGAATATTTGTTTTTGAAGATCCAGGAACAACTTTTAGGTATCCAACATTATCCATATCTAACCAGCCTTTAAAAATGTCAGTGTTTGGTTTGTGCCCTATTGCAACGAAGAACCCAGTAACAGGAATGGTTCTTTCTTCACCGTTTTGGTTGTTTAAAACCTTTACGCCCTCTACCGCTTTTTCACCTAGAATCTCTTTTGTTTCGTGATTAAATAATACCTCGATGTTAGGTGTATTTAAAACTCTATGTTGCATTGCCTTCGATGCTCTTAATTCATCTTTTCTAACCAACATCGTTACTTTCTTGCAGAGCTTAGCAAGATAAGAAGCTTCTTCTGCTGCAGTATCTCCACCACCTACAATCGCTACTTCTTGTCCTTTGTAAAAGAATCCATCACAAACAGCGCATGCACTTACTCCAAACCCGTTTAATCGTTGTTCTGACTCCAATCCTAGCCATTTAGCAGAAGCTCCAGTTGAAATAATAATGCTGTCGGCTGTAATCGTTGTTTTCCCATCTACAACTACTTTATGAATAGGGCCCGTGAAGTCTACTTCAGTAACCATTCCAAACCTAACATCCGTTCCAAAGCGTTTTGCTTGTTTTTCAAATTCAATCATCATTTCAGGGCCTTGGGCTCCATCAGGATAACCAGGAAAATTCTCCACTTCTGTGGTAATGGTTAATTGACCGCCAGGTTGTAGGCCTTGGTACATTACCGGATTCATGTCTGCTCTTGCAGCATAGATTGCAGCTGTATACCCTGCAGGTCCTGATCCAATAATGAGACATTTTACGTGTTCTGGAGTTGCTGTTGTTTCTTGTGTTGACATATATCTTTCTTACTAAAATTATATTTTGATTTTTTCGATTGCCAAATTTATCAATTTAAATAATAGCTAAAATGTTAGATTATTACATTTATGCTTTTTACTTTTGCTTCGCTATCGGGACGTAGCTTAGTCCGGTTAAAGTGCGCGTCTGGGGGGCGCGAGATCGGTGGTTCGAATCCACTCGTCCCGACTTTATCCATCCACTTTTTTAAGAAGAAATCCTTCACAAACATATTCGTTTATTCATGAGAAGCCAAGAAGAAATAGCTGAGGTTAATACGGGTAACTTGCTTCCTGTGATGGAGCATTTTTACACGATTCAAGGAGAGGGGTTTCATAGTGGAGAAGCGGCATACTTTATTCGTCTAGGAGGATGCACTGTGGGTTGTCATTGGTGCGATGTAAAAGAGAGCTGGGAGGGGTTGAATCATCCTTTACTTTCGGTAAGGTCAATTGCCGAATTGTCCAACCAAAGTAAGTCATCATTTGTGGTGATAACAGGAGGAGAGCCTGTTACTTATAATCTAGAGCCCTTGACGAGCAAATTAAAGTCTTTCGGGAAATTACTAGCGATAGAAACATCGGGTGCTTTCCCTTTTTCTGGTTCGTTTGATTGGGTTTGCTTATCTCCAAAGAAAAATTCTCCTCCACTCCCTGAATATTATGATTTGGCACATGAATTGAAAGTTGTCGTCTACAATAAGGATGATTTTAAATGGGCAGAAATGCATAGGAGTAAGGTAAATAAAAGATGTAAACTATACCTACAGGTAGAATGGAGTGTTTCAGAAAAAATGATGCCTGCAATTGTGGATTACGTAAAAGATAATCCCGAATGGCGCATTTCAGTTCAGTCACATAAATATATCGACGTTCCTTAACTAACCAGTAACATCATGAAACAGCTTCAATATATTAGCATAGTAGTTCTTTTACTTTTATTTTCTTGTAAAGTGAATATGGCTCAAAATAGGCCAGTCTCTTCCAACGATAAAAAAGCAATAAAAGCGTTTGCTTTAGCTAAAGAGTACTATCAAAGTTACCAACTGAATGATGCAATAGCTTCTTTAGAGTCTGCTTTAGAACGTGATCCTAATTTTGTTGAAGCCCATACGCTTAAAGGGTATGTTTATGTTGATCTGAATGAAAAAGATAAAGCGCTTGCCTCATTTGAATCAGCACTCAATATTGATCCTCGATTTTCATCAAATACGGTCTTTTTCGTTGGGCAATTACTTTTAGAGAAAGGGGAGTATGAGAAATCAAACAAGGCATTTAAAGAATTTTTAAACTTTCCTGTTGCTGACCCTAAGCTTAGAGCTGATGCTCAGTCTAGATTAGAGGATTTAGCTTTTGCTTTAGATGCTATAAAACGACCTGTGCCTTTCGAGCCTGTTAATCTAGGTCCCGGTGTAAACTCTGCATTACCAGAGTATTTTCCGAGCATTACGGTAGATGGGTCTACTTTATTGTATACGCGGCAATTGCCAGCACCAAACACACCTGCTAAGTATAATGAGGATTTTTATGTAAGTGAGTTAAATGAAGGTGTATGGAAGGCGTCGAGAAATATCGGACAACCCATAAATACGGAAAATAATGAAGGAGCTCCATCTTTGTCTGCTGATGGGAAGTTGTTAATATATACAGCTTGTGAATTGTATGGGGAGTATGGAGGAGGAAAGCGCGGTTTAGGAAGTTGTGATTTGTTTTTTTCTCAACGAAATGGTGACAACTGGTCTGCTCCTAGAAATTTAGGGCAAGACGTTAATTCTCGTTCTTGGGAAACACAACCTTCTTTCTCTGCAGATGGTAAGACCTTGTTTTATATCAAAAGAGTAAAGGATAAATCTGGAAATGCACATAGTGATATTTTCGTAACGACAATAAACGAGGAGGGGTATTGGAAAAAGCCAAAGCCGTTACCATATCACATTAATACCTTTAAAAATGAAGAGTCGGTGTTTATTCATCCTGATGGTCAAACGCTATACTTCTCTTCTGATGGCCATCCTGGGTTGGGTGGATTAGATATTTATGTAACACGTCTTAACGAGTCGGGGGAGTGGTCTACACCTGTAAATTTAGGCTATCCCATTAACACACATGTTAGTGAGAATTCTATATTGATATCTCCTGACGGGGGGAAGGCTTACTTTGCTTCTGATAGAGAGGGTGGCTATGGAGGATTAGATTTATACGAGTTTGAACTTCCAGCTTCGATTCGCCCAAATCGTGTTTCTTACCTTGCAGGTAAAGTTATAAATGCGGTCACGAAAAAGCCACTACAGGGCCAATTTGAATTGTATAATCTAGAAAGCTCTGAATTGGTCGTTTCTGCCCTGTCAGATGCCAAAGATGGTTCATTTTTAGTTGCACTTCCATTGTCAAAAAACTACGCACTGAATGTTTCAAAGCCTGGTTATTTGTTCTATTCAGAGAATTTTACCTTAGGTAAGTCTAAAACGATGGAGCCTTACGGAAAGGATATTGAATTGCAGCCAATTGAGGTTGGAAAAAGAGTTGTGTTGAAAAATATATTCTATGCCACCAATGAGTATGAGTTGTTAACTGATTCACGTGCGGAGTTATTGAAACTTGTTCAATTTTTAAAAAATAACAACGGTGTTTCCATAAAAATAGAAGGGCATACTGATAACGTAGGCGGGGAAGCATTAAATAAGGAGTTGTCTATTAATAGAGCTCGTGAGGTTAAAGACTTCTTGGTGGAAAACGGTATATCATCAGATAAATTATCTTTTGAAGGTTTTGGTTCTTCTCAGCCTATTGCAAGTAATGATACAGAAGAAGGAAGGGCTAAAAATAGACGGACCTCATTCGTAGTTACTGAAGTTAATCGGTAGCAATTTCAATCTCATCCGCAATGATGAATGCACTTGGAAATACTTCTTTCATTTCTTCATAAAATCTGCCTACAGTTAGCCTGTTTTCGAAGTCACCAACTCTAACTTTAAAGTTTGGTTGCTGGTAAATGACATAACTTGAAATATCTGGATATAGTTTTAATACCTCATTTTGTGATTTTAAAGCGTCAACTCGATTTAGTCCTGAATGTATCTGGACTCTAAATCCAATATCCTTCCTTGTAGAATTGTATTTTTGAATCAGTACACCCAAGTTCTGATCTTCATGTATATTTATCCGTCCCGTGTCTGGTAGAATTAAAGTATCAGTAGGGAAAGAGTGGATTTCGTATTGCATATCCTTTTCGACTACCTTCGAGATGTTATTTTGTCCAAAACAAGACCCAATAATCAGCGATACTATTAAAACCAAAGTGCTTTTCATCTGTTTATTTTTGTACAAATTTATGAAATTTCATGCCAAGTTTGTTTTGGTATATCGAGAAGTGAAATTTGACATTTATTAACGCAATTAATCTAGATTCAGCAAGCGATATAGCTTATTTAGAATCATTATAAATTAGATATTCGATGGTTAATTTTGTATCAAATAGTAAGGTAAAAGGTATGTTTCTTATAAATTTGCGACTCGTAAATTACACGAGAAGTATAAAACAGTTGCGACATAAACGTAATCTATTAAATATGAACGCATTTTCACATAAATCGATTAAATCGACCTTGTATGGTTTGTTCCTGTCATTGTTCGTTTTATCATCAAACCTCACAAACGCTCAAGATGGTGAGAAGTTATTTAAGTCATATTGTGCATCTTGCCATTACGCCGGTGAGAATGTTTTGGTAGGCCCTGGGTTAAAGGGAGTGACTGAAAAGTATGAGATGTCTTGGATATTAGAATGGGTGAAAAATTCTCAGGCATTAGTGAAGGCTGGTGATGCACAAGCTGTAGCAGTGTATGAGAAGTATAACAAGGTGATAATGCCTAATCAGCCTGTTAATGATGACGAGATTAAGGCAATATTTGCGTATGTTGACGAAACAAATGCAGCAGCTGCTGCTGCGCCAGTAGCGGGTGGTGGCGAGGATGCTGCAGGGTCTGATGTTGCAGCAGTTCCTGTTGATGATAATTCCACGTACTACATTTTTTTCGGTTCAATCGTTGTGTTGATTATCGTAATAAGTGTTTTGAGAAAAGTAAATTACTCACTTAAGTCAGTAATTGATGAAAAATCAGCAGGTGAAGAAAAAGGAATGTGGTCTGCATTAGTTGAATGGGGTGCATCTAATAGAAAGTTTGTTGTTTTATTTGTTTTAGCATTAATTGTTTTGATAGCAAAGGCCGGTTGGGATACTGCATTGAATGTTGGTGTTTACACAGGTTATGAGCCTGAGCAACCTATTAAGTTTTCTCACCAACTACACGCAGGTCAAAACAAGATTGACTGTAATTATTGCCACAGTGGAGCTCGAAATAGTAAGTCTGCTGGAATTCCATCAGCAAATCTATGTATGAATTGCCATACTTATATTAATGAAGGGCCTCAGTACGGTAAAGAAGAGATTGCAAAAATCTATAAAGCATTGGATTTTGATCCCGTAACAAAGACTTATGGTGAAAACACAACCCCAATTAAGTGGGTTAAAGTGCATAATCTTCCTGATCATGTATATTTTAATCACTCGCAACACGTAACTGTTGGTCAAATCGATTGCGCTAAGTGTCACGGTCCTGTTGAGGAGTATACAGTTGGAAAGCAGTTTGCACCGTTAACCATGGGTTGGTGTATTGATTGTCACAGAGAGACAAAAGTTCAAACTGAAGGTAACGGGTATTATGACGAAATACATAAACGTTTACCTGAAGACTTAAAAGCAGAATATTTAGAAAATGGTGTTATTAATGTTGACGAGCTTGGCGGAATAGAATGTGCTAAGTGTCACTATTAATTTACTAATAACGATTCCACAAAGTTTCAATTGATATCTATGGATAAGACTAAAAAATATTGGAAAGGATCTGAGGAGCTTAATAGTTCGCCAGACTTTACTACTTCTAAAAATGACGAATTTCAAGAGCTGTTACCAACCGATCAGTTTTTGGGAGATAAGGATACATTAGAAAGTTCATCTACTAGCAGAAGAGATTTTCTTAAATATTTAGGATTCGGTGTTACAGCGGCCTCATTGGCTGCTTGTGAAACGCCTGTGAATTATGCTCTTCCATATGTTGTTAAGCCTGATACGGTAACACCGGGTATAGCGAATTGGTATGCATCAACCTATTCAGACGGAAATGACTATGCGAGCATTCTTGTGAAGACTCGAGAAGGTCGTCCAATCAAAATTGAGGGGAATAAGCTTTCTGAAATTTCAAGAGGTGGGGTTAATGCTAGAATTAACTCATCAGTTCTTTCTCTTTATGATGGTAAACGTATCAAGTCACCTACAGTTGACGGGACTGAATACGCGTGGTCTGCTATCGATAGAACCATCAAAGCTGATTTAAAAAAGATTGACGCTAAGGGAGGTAATGTGCGAATTTTAACTAATTCGATTAACAGTCCATCCACCAAATACGTAATTGAAGCTTTTAAAGCTAAATATCCAGGAGCATCAATTGAGCATATTTCTTACGATGCGGTTTCTTTTAGTGGTATGCTAAAAGCAAATGAAATGACTTTTGGAAAGAAAGCGGTTCCTTCCTATCACTTTGATAATGCGAAGGTGATCGTATCTGTTGGTGCAGATTTCTTAGGTAACTGGATTTCACCTGTAGAATATGCAAAACAATACGCTGTAAATAGAAAGCCTGAGAATGCTTGGATGTCAAAGCATTTCCAATTCGAAACGACTTTCTCGATGACTGGTACTAATGCAGATCATCGTTCTCCAATCAAGCCATCAGAGCATGGAAAAGTATTGGTTGGTTTATACAATCATGTTGCATCAAAAGTTGGTGGTAACAAAGTTTCAGCTTCTGCTACATCAGTGGATGCTGCTATAGCTAAGGCTGGTGATGCTTTAGTTGCTGCTAAAGGAGCATCTTTAGTTGTCTCAGGATCTAACGATGCTAATGAGCAATTGATGGTGAATGCTATCAATAACTTACTTGAAAATTATGGTAAGACATTGAATATAGATACTCCTTCTAATTACAGACAAGGAGATGATGAGCAAGTGATGCAGTTAATAGCTGATATGAAAGCTGGTAAGGTAGATGCAATCTTTATTGCAGGGGTTGATCCGGTATATTCTATGCCTGCTTCTGCTAATTTTGCTGAGGCGTTAGCTAAAGTAAATACGCGAGTTTCTTTTGCAACCCGACCGAATCAAACATCTGATGCTTGTAACTTCGTTACACCAGATAATCATTTCCTTGAGTCATGGAATGATCATAACCCTATCGCTGGTCATTATTCAGTTTCTCAGCCCGTAATTTCAAAGCTATTTGATACACGTCAGTTCCAAGATTCATTAATGGTATGGATGGATGCTGAAGGTGACTACTTCTCCTACATGAAAAAAGTTTGGGAAGAGAAAGCATATCCTAATCAAACAGACAGTTTGAACTTTACTGATTTCTGGAACTCTGTTCTGAGTGATGGTGTATTTACACATTCAGTAGAGGTTTCTGAGCCTGCTGTTTACAACGCTAACATTTCTGGAGCTGCTTCAGCAATCGCTAAAGTATCATCTGCAGATTGGGAAATTGAGTTCTACCAAAAAGTAGGTATTGGTTTTGGAAACGATGCACACAACCCATGGTTGCAGGAGCTGCCTGACCCGGTATCAAAAATTACTTGGGATAACTACATCACAATGAACCCTTCTGATGCTAGAGAGTTAGGTTATGCAACAGAGTATGGCGAGAAGAAGGATGCTAATACGATGAATATCACAGTTAATGGTGTTCTTTTTGAAGGTGTACCTGTAGTATCTCAGCCTGGGCAGGCAAAAGGAACACTAGGTGTTGCGGTAGGATATGGTAAAACAATCGGTAAAGATGATCAAATAGTTGGATTTAATGTTTACCCCGCTACGACCATATCTGGTAAATCAATTTTAAATTATAGCACAGAAGTTTCTTTTGAAATGGCTTCTGCTTCTTATCAGATAGCTACTACACAGACGCACCAAACAATTATGGGGCGTGATTCTGTAGTTCGAGAGACTACTTTTTCGACATATAAAACAGGAGATCAAGAAGCCTTCAATCCGCCACATATGTTGGCTACGCATGAAGGGCCAATCAAGACTACTGACGCAACGCTATGGGAAAAGCACCCTGTTGAGGATGTAGGTCACCGCTGGGGTATGACTATTGACATGAATTCATGTATCGGATGTGGTGCATGTGTTACTTCATGTAATTCCGAAAACAACGTACCTGTAGTCGGTAAAGACGAAGTAAGAAAGTCTAGAGAAATGCACTGGTTGCGTATTGATAGATACTTTAGCAGTGAAGAAGAACAAAAATCTGAAGACGACAGAAGTTACGGGTTGATGGAAATTGCTGAGGATAATCCTCGCGTTGTTCACCAACCAATGATGTGTCAACATTGTAATCACGCACCATGTGAGACAGTATGTCCTGTTGCTGCGACAACACATAGTAATGAAGGGTTAAACCAAATGACTTACAACAGATGTATCGGTACTAGGTACTGCGCAAACAACTGTCCTTATAAAGTAAGACGTTTCAACTGGTTTAATTATATGGGTAACGATGATTTCGCTGCTATTAACCCATCTCAAGATGACTTAGGACGTATGGTATTGAATCCAGACGTAACGGTTAGAGCACGTGGTGTTATGGAAAAATGTAGTATGTGTGTTCAACGTATTCAAGAGGGGAAACTAGAAGCTAAGAAAGATGGACGTAAAGTACGTGACGGAGAAATTCAAACTGCATGTGCTACTGCTTGCCCGACTGACGCAATTATTTTTGGTGACTTGAACGATAGTGAGACAAATGTTCGTAAAGTTGCAGACAGTGACCGTTCATATAGAGTGATTGAAGAGGTGGGTACTGAGCCGAATATTTACTACCAAGTTAAGGTTAGGAATATTGAAGAAGTACAAGCATAATAGTAGAAATAGCAAAATAGTAATATAATGCATCAGGAATCAGCAATAAGAGAACCACTAATATTAGGAGAGAAATCCTATAGTGATATTACCAATGATGTGCTTAAGCCAATTGTAGGAAAAGCAGATCGTTCGTGGTACATTGTTTTTGGCTTAGCGTCAGTAATGGCCCTTTGGGGTATTGGTTGTATACTTTACCTTTTGGGTACTGGTATTGGAACATGGGGTCTTAACAAAACCGTAGGTTGGGCTTGGGATATTACCAACTTTGTATGGTGGGTAGGTATCGGTCATGCAGGTACGTTGATATCTGCAGTACTTTTATTGTTCCGTCAGAAATGGAGAATGGCGATTAACCGTTCTGCAGAAGCGATGACCATTTTCGCGGTTATGATGGCTGCTGTATGGCCTGGAATTCACATGGGTAGAATTTGGCTTGCTTATTTTGTATTTCCTTTACCAAACCAATTTGGTTCCCTATGGGTAAACTTTAACTCACCTCTTTTGTGGGATGTATTTGCGATTAGTACTTATTTCTCTGTTTCATTGGTGTTTTGGTATATCGGTCTTATTCCTGACTTTGCCACAATCCGAGATAAGGTTACTCAAGTAGTTCCGAAAAAAGTTTACGGTTTGTTGGCATTCGGATGGACAGGTAATGCAAAAGCTTGGAACAGATTCGAAGAAGTTTCATTAGTATTAGCAGGATTAGCTACACCGCTTGTTTTCTCAGTTCACTCTATTGTATCAATGGACTTTGCTACTTCTGTTATTCCGGGATGGCATACCACTATTTTTCCACCTTACTTCGTTGCAGGTGCAGTTTTTTCAGGGTTTGCTATGGTGAATACCTTGTTAATTGTAATGCGAAAGGTATTGAACCTTGAAAACTATATTCATGTTAAGCACATCGAGTATATGAACATTGTAATTATTGTTACAGGATCTATCGTTGGTGTGGCTTACTTAACAGAGTTATTTATTTCATGGTATTCAGGTGTAGAGTATGAATCTTACGCCTTCTTAAATAGAGCTACAGGTCCTTATTGGTGGGCATATTGGTCAATGATGACGTGTAATGTTATATCACCACAAGTATTTTGGTTTAAGAAACTAAGAACTAATATTACGTTTACGTTCTTTATGTCAATAATTGTGAATATTGGTATGTGGTTTGAACGATTTGTAATTATTGTTACTTCACTTCATAGAGATTACTTGCCATCTAGCTGGACCATGTTCCACCCTACATTTATTGATATAGGTTGTTTCATAGGAACGATTGGAATCTTCTTTGTGTTATTCCTTTTATTTGCACGTTTCTTCCCAGTATTGGCATTAAACGAGTTAAAATCTATTCTAAAATCATCAGGAGAAGCTTACAAAAAGCAATCCCTAGAGCATTAATACTATTTAATCAAACGAAACATGGCTGATAAAGTTATATACGCAACTTATGATGATGAGCAAGTTCTTTTAAAAGGAGCTAAAGACTTAGTGTCAAAAGGAATTTACATTAGAGATGTTTATTCACCTTTTCCAATACATGGACTTGATCCTGTTATTGGAGTGAAACATACTCGAATCGCTATCACTGCATTTATATATGGATTGATTGGCCTTGCACTTGCTGTTTATGGAATGTACTATTTCATGATTCAAGATTGGCCAATGAATATTGGTGGTAAGCCAAACTTTACCTTAATTGATAACTTACCTGCATTTATTCCAATATCATTTGAGTTTACTGTTTTATTGGCAGCACATGGTATGGCTTTAACTTATTTTTTAAGAAACTGGACGTTGCCCGGTGTAAAAGCTAGAAATCCATACCCTGAGACGACAGATGATAAGTTTGTAATGGAGCTTCATCTTCATGACAACCACGACCAGTCAGAAACTGAATTAGAGGAGATGCTTAAATCAACTGGAACAATACGAATCGAAGCTAGATAAGAATTATTACGAAGTATTAGTATGAAAAATAATAGAATCATAAAATCGTTAATCGTACTTGCAGCAGTTGCTTCAAGCGCATTGACTTCTTGTGAAGATCCAAATAGCCCTGGTGTAGAGTATATGCCTGATATGTATCGTTCACCTGCAATTGAGACATATGTAGATTATGAGTACACTGACTCTATGTCCGCAAGATTGCCTGTTGAAAACACGGTAGCTAGAGGATATAAACCATTTCCATTTGAAAATACTCTTGAAGGGTATGAGGAAGCTGGAGAAAAGTTGAAAATACCTTTCAAAGTAACTGATGAGATGTTGAAAAAGGGTGGTGCTTTATATGCTTCTTTCTGTAAACACTGTCATGGTCCTAAAGGTCAAGGTAACGGATCAATTAATCATCCTGCCTACAGCGCTGTGCCTTCCTATTCGGATGACACTAAGAATAGACGAGGTGGACGTTCTATGTCAGAATTAGCTCCTGGTCATATTTATCACGTCATCATGTACGGATTAAATGCTATGGGTCCACACGCCCCTCAGATTAACGATGATGAGCGTTGGAAAATCATTGCCTATGTTCAAACCTTACAAGGGAAAGAAACAACAGAGGAAACTGAAAAAGAAGTAGCAGAAGATTCTGCAGAGTAATTGTTAGATAGTAAAATACGGTAGTATGGAATTTATATTCACAAAAAAGTCAAAAATAACTTTCGCCATTTTTATGGTAATAGGTTTAATATCCTTGATCTTTGGATTTGGAGCTGATGAAACCGCTCACCATTCAAGATTTTGGTCTAATATTTTAATCAATGGATTCTTCTTCTTTGGAATTTCATTAGGTACACTCTTTTTCCTTGCTCTACAGTATGCTACTGAAGCTTCATACTTAACTGTTTTGAAAAGAGTTTTTGAGGGTATTACTCAATATATGTGGGTTGGTGCTGTCGTACTAATTTTATTTTTTGCTTCTAGTTCATTACATCTTAATCATATCTATCACTGGATGGATTCAGCCGCAACTAATGAGTTTGTGATTGAAAGTACTTTAGGTACGGATCATCCTGAGTATGTAAGCGAGTTGGTTGATGGTGCTGTTGAGAATGAACATTTTGACTCAATTATAGCTGGAAAAACAGCTTATTTAAATCAAGGTTTCTTCTGGATTAGAACTCTTGCTTACATCGGCGTTTGGTTGTTTTTCGTTCGTTTGTTTAGAAAGCGATCATTATTAGAAGATGAACAAGGTGGTACCAAAATACACTTCAAGAATATGGTGTACAGTGCAATTTTCTTAGTATTCTTTGCTTACACTTCATCTACAGCTTCTTGGGACTGGATAATGTCTATTGATACCCACTGGTTTAGTACCTTATTTGGATGGTACGTATTCTCAGGAATTTGGGTAAGCGCAATGATTACAATCGTATTATTAACATTATACCTTAAGTCTAAAGGCTATTTGAAAGAAGTAAACAAATCACACATGCATGACATTACCAAGTGGATGTTTGCTATTAGTTTTCTATGGAGTTACTTATGGTTTTCTCAATTTGTGTTGATTTGGTATTCAAATATTCCTGAGGAAGTGACCTACTACATGACTCGTATTGAACACTACAAAGGTTTATTCTTTGGCGTGTTTGCGGTTAACTTTATTATGCCAATGGTAATTTTGATGTCTCGCGACTCTAAACGAAGTATTGGTTATTCACTAGTAGTTGGATTAATCATTTTTGTTGGACACTGGTTAGATGTTTACCTGATGGTTATGCCTGGGACAGTTGGTGCTCACTGGCACTTCGGTTTCTTTGAAGTTGGAACTTTCATCGGATTCTTAGGCTTATTCTTGTTCACTGTGTTTAGATCTCTTGCGAAAGCACCACTGATGGTTAAAAATCACCCATTCTTGGAAGAGAGTAAACATTTACATATATAATTAAATAAACACTAAAAGTATTTTGCAATGCTAGATTTGCTAATAATTGTCTCGGTTGTATTGGGTATCATTGCCCTTGCACAATTAATTAAGGTATTGGAACTTGCAGGACATGCAAGAGGAGAAAACTCGTGGGATGTTACAGACAAGGACAATAAAACCCAAGCGCGTTTAATGCCTGTATTTTTGGTCGTTTATTTTGCATCGATCATTTATCAAATGGTAGCTTGGGGTAAATATCTACTACCTGTATCGGCTTCTGCTCATGGAGAAACTATCGATAATCTTATGATGACTTCATGGATTGTTATATTTCCTGTTTTCATTTTGACCCACATATTGCTATTTTATTTCGCTTGGAAATATTCGTATGATAAAAATAGAAAAGCTGAGTTTTTTCCTCACAGTAACAAACTAGAGTTATTGTGGACGATTGTTCCAACTGTTGTTTTATCTATTCTTATCCTTTATGGTTTGAATACGTGGAATAATATTACAACTCCTGTTTCACAAGAAGAAGATCCGGTACTTATTGAGCTTTATGCCTATCAGTTTGGTTGGATAGCTCGATATGCAGGAGAGGATCGTGAATTTGGCTCTGCTAACATTAGAAATATTGAAGGAGTTAATGCTTTGGGTATGGATTCAACAGATGCAAATGGATGGGATGATAAAATTGTCCGTGCGGAATTTCATTTGCCGGTAAATCGACCTGTGCAATTTGTTTTTCGTGCACAAGACGTAATTCACTCTGCTTATATGCCTCACTTTAGAGCCCAAATGAACTGTGTCCCTGGGATGACAACTAGATTCGGTTATACTCCTACAATAACTACTTCAGAAATGAAGACTATCACACAGAATGATGAGTTTAACTACATTCTACTTTGTAATAAAATCTGTGGTGCTGCGCATTACAATATGCAGATGGATATCATAGTTGAGAGTGCTGATGATTTTGATGCTTGGTTAAGTGAGCAAAAGGAGTTCCTTCCTATGGATGGCGCACCGAAAGTAGTTAAAGAAGAAGAACAAATCGAGGAAACTGAAGTTTCAACTGAAGAGTTAGTTGACAATGTAACCGCATCCATTAATTAATATTAAACAGTAAGACTTAAATTAATTTCCATGTCTACACATACACATCACGACGATAACGACTTTTTGTTCAAGTACATTTTTAGTACTGATCACAAGATGATTGCAAAGCAGTTCTTACTGACTGGAACCTTTATGGGTTTCATTGGTATGATGATGTCACTATTTTTCAGGATTCAACTTGGTTGGCCTGGGGAGAGCAGCCCGATTTTAGAGGCTGTTCTAGGAAGTTGGGCTCCCGATGGAGTTCTTGCTCCCGATAAATACCTCGCATTGGTTACTATTCATGGTACAATTATGGTGTTCTTTTTATTGACTGCTGGTCTAAGTGGTACCTTCTCTAATTTACTTATTCCACTCCAGATTGGTGCACGAGATATGGCTTCTGGTTTCATGAACATGTTGTCATATTGGTTATTCTTTTTATCAAGCATACTAATGCTTTCTTCTTTATTTGTAGAAGGAGGTCCCGCAGCAGGTGGTTGGACAATTTACCCACCCTTAAGTGCTTTACCTGAAGCTATGCCTGGTTCAGGATTAGGTATGACTTTGTGGATTGCTTCTATGGCTGTATTCATTATGTCTTCATTACTTGGTAGTTTGAATTACATTGTTACGATTTTAAATCTTAGAACTAAGGGAATGTCTATGACAAGAATGCCTCTTACGATATGGGCGTTTTTCGTAACAGCTATATTAGGTGTTTTATCTTTCCCCGTATTGTTTGCTGCTGTTCTTCTATTATTATTTGACCGTTCATTTGGTACTTCTTTCTATTTATCTGACATTTTTATTGCCGGTAAAGCATTAGAAGTAGAAGGTGGAAGTCCAATACTATACGAGCACTTGTTTTGGTTCCTTGGTCACCCTGAGGTATACATTATTCTATTGCCTGCATTAGGTATTACTTCAGAAGTGGTTGCTACCAATGCACGTAAGCCTATTTTCGGATATCGTGCCATGATTGGTTCTATTTTGGCTATCGGTTTTATTTCTGTATTAGTTTGGGGACACCATATGTTTGTAACAGGTATGAGTCCTTTCCTAGGCGCTGTATTTACATTTACAACTTTATTAGTTGCAATTCCTTCAGCTGTTAAAGTATTTAATTACCTAACCACACTATGGAAAGGTAACATAAAATTTACCCCTGCAATGCTATTTGCTATTGGATTGGTATCAACATTTATTACAGGTGGTTTAACTGGAATTATTTTAGGAGATTCTGCATTAGATATTAATGTTCATGATACATACTTTGTAGTAGGTCACTTTCACATTGTAATGGGTCTTTCAGGTACATTCGGTATGATTTGTGGTGTTTATCATTGGTTTCCTAAAATGTTTGGTAGAATGATGGATAAAAGACTTGGGTACGTTCATTTCTGGATGACCATTACAAGTGCCTACGGGGTATTCTTCCCAATGCACTTCTTAGGACTCGCAGGAGTGCCAAGAAGGTATTACACCAATTCTTCTTTTCCGCTGTTTGATAACTTAATCGACATTAATGTGACGATAAGCATATTTGCAATGATCGGTGGTGCTGCGCAATTCATACTATTGTATAACATGATTTACTCCATGTTCAAAGGGCCTAAAGCTCCAAAGAACCCTTGGTTATCAAATACTCTTGAGTGGACGACACCTGTAGAACATATACATGGTAACTGGCCGGGAGAAATTCCTGAGGTGCACAGATGGCCTTACGATTACAGTAAGCCCGGTGCTGATCAAGATTATATTCCACAGAACGTACCCCTTGGTCCTGATGAAAAAGATGAGGGTCATTAATGACTTTTGTAACCCATATTTAAAAATGTCCTTAACTTCGTTAAGGACATTTTTTTTAACTGTAGATCTTGAATAAATTATTCACTATATTATTTGTTTTACTATCCGGTTCTTGCATGGCTCAACATTTTGAGCACGACATTAAAGAAGCGTTGTCAAAACGTCCCATCTTGGATTTGAGATCCGATTCACGGCACTCTTTTATTAACCAATCAGGAGTTAGTATTTTCGGTGTGAAGGGTGGTATTGAATATAACCGAAAGCTTCGGTTCGGACTTGGGTTTAATATATTGGCCACACGACTGAATAGTACTATTGAATACGATTATGAAGGGGTGATACAATCAACCAATGATGCTCGTTTAGTTTTCTATCATGTTTCACCTTATGCAGAATATGTATTTTACAAAAAAGAAAGATGGGAAATCAGTATCCCCGTACAATTTGGAATAGGAACGTCTTATTATACCTACAAAACAGAATCCGGACAGCGCTTCAGTGATAACCGAAAATTCATTCTGACATATGAGCCTGCTATTACAGCACAGTATAAGATTCTCAAGTATTTTGGACCTGGGTTCGGTGTAGGTTATCGACTTATGATTGTAGACAACGATGCAATTGACGAGTCTTTTAACTCACCGGTGTATATATTTAGGTTTAAAGTATTTTTTGGCGAAATTTATAGAGATTTAAAAAAGTAACGATTTCATGATAGAGCATTTGGATCCCAACTTTGAATCTTCCCCTGAGAGAGATATTGATAAGGTTTTGAGACCTGACCAATTGGAAGATTTTGCAGGACAAAAGAAAGTAACGGACAATCTACGGATCTTTGTTGAGGCTGCACTTCAACGCGAAGAAGCTCTTGATCATGTGTTGTTGCATGGTCCTCCCGGTCTTGGCAAAACTACTTTGGCTAACATTATCGCTAATGAGTTAAATGTTTCGATTAAAATTACATCAGGGCCTGTATTGGAAAAGCCTGCTGATTTAGCAGGTTTACTAACTAATTTAGATGAAGGAGATGTGCTTTTTATTGATGAGATTCATCGTTTAAGCCCTATTGTCGAGGAGTATTTGTACTCTGCTATGGAAGACTACAAAATTGATATTATGATCGATTCTGGTCCAAATGCACGTACAGTGCAGATTAAATTGAATCCATTTACATTAATCGGTGCTACTACTCGTGCAGGATTGCTAACTGCTCCCTTGAGGGCTCGATTTGGTATTAATTGCCGCTTGGAATATTATGATAGAGCACTGTTGTCAAAAATTGTAAAGCGTTCTTCTGATATTTTAAGAACGGAGATTTTGTCTGATGCTGCTGATCAAATTGCAGGTAGGAGTCGTGGGACTCCCCGAATTGTTAATGCACTATTGCGAAGAGTGCGTGATTTTGCCCAAATTAAAGGTGATGGTTCTATTAACCTGGAAATTGCAAATATTGCACTTACTGCCTTAAATGTCGATCAATACGGTTTGGATGAAATGGATAATCGTATTTTGACTACCATTATTGATAAGTTTAAAGGAGGTCCAGTGGGTTTATCAACCATTGCTACTGCTGTTGGAGAGCAAGCAGGTACTATTGAGGAGGTCTATGAACCTTTTCTTATCAAAGAGGGATTTATTATGCGAACACCTAGAGGTCGTGAGGTAACAGAAAAGGCTTATAAACATCTCGGTAGGATTAATCATCGTAACTCAGGGACACTTTTTGAAAATGAATAATCCTGAATCCCATTCAGAAATAGTTAAGCGTATTGGTTATGAATTGGGTTTTTCCTTTGTTGGAATTTCCAAGGCTGAGCGACTCCATGAGGAGGAGCAAGCATTAACAGAATGGTTGACGAAAGGTGCTCATGGAAAAATGGATTATATGGATAACCATTTTGATAAGCGGCTTGATCCGACCTTATTAGTGGATGGAACAAAATCCGTTGTCTCTTTGATGTACAATTATCATTCAACAAAGAAACAGCTGCACAAGGATGCTCCTAAGGTTTCAACTTATGCTTATGGTGAAGATTATCATTTTGTTGTTAAAGACAAGCTTAAAACGCTATTAAAACGGCTCAATGACGAAATCGGGACTGTTAACGGAAGAGTGTTTGTTGACTCTGCTCCGATTTTAGAACGTGCCTGGGCAAAGAAATCTGGTCTTGGTTGGATTGGTAAGAATAGCATGTTGATCAATAAGCAACAGGGCTCTTTTTTCTTTTTAGCAGAATTATTAATCGATATTGATTTAATGCCCGATGGCCCAATTAAAGATTACTGCGGTACCTGCACAAAATGTATTGATGCATGTCCAACTGATGCCATAGTTGGTGATCGCATTGTAGATGGTAGTAAATGTATATCTTATCTAACCATAGAGCTTAAAGATGAGCTGTTACCTAGTAGCTTTCAAGATAAAATGGACAATTGGATGTTCGGTTGTGATATTTGCCAAGAAGTTTGTCCTTGGAACAGGTTCTCGAAGCAGCATACGGAAGAACGATTTATGCCTAACAAGGAATTGTTAAAGATGAGTAAAGAAGAGTGGATCCACTTAAATGAATCCACCTTCAAGGTTTTGTTTAAAAAATCTGCTGTTAAGCGAACTAAATTTAACGGATTGAAGCGAAATATAGATTTCCTTAGGCCATCTCAAAAACATCCGTAATAGTGTCCGCATATAGATGACCAAAATTTGCCATGCACCAGGCCTTCAACATTAAGGATTCTTCCCGCTTCAACCATCGCTTCGCCTTCATTAGTTCTTTTCTAAAAAGTACTTTATCAAAGCTTACTTTTCGAAGAACCTTTTTACTAAACTCGTACATAATTCCTACTAATTTTGAAACCTCAATTTACAAAAATAAAGTTCAAAATGGATGTTAAAAAATGATATAATTCTTAACTAGAAATTGTTAAGAAAAGCTTATTCGCTCCAACGGTAAGATGCTTGGTCTAGGCGCATCAAATCGATAATTCTATCCACTACAGTGGAAGCAACTTCTTCGATTGTCTTTGGCTTACTGTAATAGGAGGGTACTGCAGGGCAAACGATTCCGCCTGCTTCAGTAACAGCTTTCATATTGTTGATATGAATAAGGTTTAGCGGAGTGTCTCTCGCAACAAGAATTAACCTTCTTCTTTCCTTGAGAATAACATCTGCCGAACGTGTAATTAAGTCATCCGAAAACCCGTTGGCGATGCGACCAAGCGTGCCCATTGAACAGGGAACAATAACCATTGTTTCATATTTTGCAGACCCCGAAGCAAAAGGTGCCATGAAGTCTGTTTTATCGTAAAAATCGAAAGGATAATTTTCAAAGTCAGCGTTTCCGAGTTCCCATTGCCACACGTCCTTTGCATTTTTGGACATAACGACTCCAACTCGTTCAATCTGATTTTCGAGGTTTTTAAGTTTGTCCAATAAAAGTTTTGCGTATATCGATCCAGATGCTCCTGTAATTGCGATAATTATTTTATGTTTAGCCATTTATACTTCCAAATTTATAATGCAATGCAAATGATAAGTAACTATGAAACATTCCTGCATTAAATCGGTTCAAACCTCCAGCTCCTATTGGTAGGTTTTGAATGCGCCCGGCTGATTCAAAATCTCTAAAAGGAATTACAGAGTTTGAAAACCTCCAACTCATAATGAGATGCTCATTAAAATTAAAAGCTATTCCTGCTGTAAGTCCTAAATCGATATTTCTAAATTGATTCCATTCTGCCGGTAAAGAAAACTCTCCTAACTCATCTTCTAAATGTTCATTTACTAATGTGGAAATATATGGCCCTACTTCAAACGTGAACGATTTATAATCATATTGGTAAAGAACAGGTACTTCGATGTAGTCTAGCCTAAGTAGAAAGAAATCATTATCTCCTTCGCTTGTATTTGGGTTTCTCCTGCTTCCCTTTTGTGTATACGTTATCTCAAATTGCACATGATGTTTTTCTTTAAGATTAATCTTGGCGAAGCCCCCAAAAATAAGTCCTGCTTTATTGAAGCCTGAATAACCATCACCACTCACTTGCGATGCCGCAGCTCCCAATTTAACACCTGCATCTATTGCCTGAGTATAAGACTTTATTGAAATTAGAAATAAAGTGGCTAAAGCAAAGAGTCTAAGGTGAATCATTTTAATTTGACTTGAGTAGCTTGTAAAATCTCTTTACTGTCACGATCAGATAAATAAACGATTACTTTCATATTTTCTGCTTTCCATCTTCCATCCTTTTTAAGCACATATTCTTTATGGTACAGCTCACCCTGAGTTGCCGGAAGAGCGGTGCTGCCCCAGGCTCCATTTACAGCGCGCCGCATTACATATTTGTGGTTATAGTCTGATTTCAAAACTCCATTATCTAATTGCCACCCTACAATATTATCTTCTAATAAATAAACTTGCAGGTTGTGATCTTCAGGAGAAGTAAACAAAAATTCATAGTCAATAATCACACGAATGTACTTTTCATTTGGGGCATACCAAACATCCAAGTCGATAATGGCCGTTTGCGGATCGTTGATATGTGCATCAATAGTCCTTCTCCAATTATCTTTTCCTTCTGAGAGTTCTGTCAATCTACTTACAATACCCCGAGGGAATGTATTGGAAGGATTAAATGTATTTTTTATGATCTCACCTTCAGGATTTGATCTTAAGTCTAATCCATACACTCCTGAAGTGTCAGGATTTGGCTCAGCAAAGTTTCCTGCGTGTATGGAGATTGGTAATACTTGCTCTGCATAAATGGAGTCTAACTGAGCTAATATTCTTGATCCATCAGGACAAGCAGTACATTGTATTCCTGTAAATTCTTCGATAACAAAGTTGCGAGAAGTGGTTGCGTTTCCCTCATGCTTTTCCCAAGTCAATTGCTCTAGCCCTAGTGAGTCTAGTTCAATTCCATTATCAAAAACGATTGTAGAGCCATCGTCTAATACATCTGGATATGGATTGATTACTTCATCACAAGATGATAGTGTGATTAAGCTAGAGATAACTGCAAAAAATCCAAACTTTTTCATAATTGTATGTTTTAAAAACTACTTGTTATTGATAAGTATAAACCGTTTGATGCGGGGACAACTCTACAAACGCCGCCTACACAAAATATACCAGCCCGTTGTCGACCATAAGATAACGAAATTCTGTTACCCTGATTGTTGTATCCGGCAGAAAAGTTATAGTATAACACTTCATCGGCTTTTGGATTGTCATAATTATATTGGCCTAATGCCGCAACAAACCAGTGAGGCGAGTAAGAATATTCCAATACCCCTGTTGCCCAATCACCTTGATCCTGTTCTGTTTTCAGTAATTGACCTTCAAAGCGCAAAGAATTTCGCATGTTAAACTTATACGTTCCTTCCACCACACCAATATGTGCCTTTATCATTGGTGTTTCTGGTGGCTTACCTTCAATTACTGCTTGATTGTAGAGTAGGTTAGAGTAAGTGAAGATCATTTTTAAATTTTTATTGATCTTTTTATTGATTTGAACATTTAAATCCCGGAAAAAGCGTTGTCCTGTTTCAAAGTAATCAGAGGAGTAAATGTTCCGCTGAACATCTTGGGTAGGATCTAATGTATCCTTATCAATGTCCCAGGCAAAAGATGCATTTAATTGAATTCCGGTACCATATTTTCCACCTAATACCGACCCTTTCTTGAAGTTATAGATGATATCCCCTTGTAAGGCTGTTTCACCATTCGGCTGCGTAGCATAGGGGTAAAGCGTCGCTAGTAAATTATAGGTATGTTGTTTCGTTAATGCAGGTTGATAGTTGATAAATAAATCTTGTTGCCCTGCTGTTCGTTCACTTCTAAAGCTAAAATTATCCACCCGTTTTGCTGATAGTGAAAGACCTAAACCTTTTTGAGAATAGGTCGCTTGAATAAATGCAGCTTCTCCGTCACGATAGTTAAATTGATTATCAGTACTTGGGTCATTCGCTTTAAAGGCATATTCCGCATTGATGTTAATCTTACCTCTCGAAATAATCGTACGAGCAGAGAATGCAGGAACATTTTCGGGTAAGATAAATTCTGGGTTATCGTCTTCTTGATATTTGCTGACTACGCTACCGCCAAAACTAATTTTGGTTTTAGCATCTGCTAATGATTCAAAGGTTTCATTTAAATTAATGGTGGCATCAAAAGCCCGAACGATTCCTTCTCCAGTTTCAAAAAAGATACGCTGTTGACCAATTAATCCGGTTAGTTCGATTCCGTCTTTGATTTTATATTTTACACGTATTCCATCGAGCGCATTGTCATATCCTAAACCTCTCTCTTCATATGCTCTGAGGACAAGGCCATTTCCAAATTGCTCATAGAAATTTCCCACAGTTACCGATAAGTTGTCCGAAGTATAAGATGCAAAGCGGTACGGAATACCGCTTCCTTGATAACCCGTAGGGTATCCTAATAATGCATTTTGATATGACTCATAGCGCATTCCTGCTGAGAATTTTCCGTTCGTGTAAATTAGATTCAAGAAAGCATTGCTGAGTAATTGTTCATCAGGCTGTTCCGCGCCAATTAATGTATCTTCTTGATAATATTGCGCTTCTATTTGAAAATTACCGGTTATTTTACCTTGGTTTAGAACGTCTTGAATGTTTTGTGCTTGGATGGTAGTAAACATGGAAAGAAGTACCGATAACACAAGTAGTTTAAGTGTAGAGACTTTCAAAATGGTGAAATGATTAAAAGTGAAAAAGCTTGTAGGGTAAACTACAAGCCTGAATTATTGATATTTTATTTGCTTATTGACTCTCCAGCCGATAATTTTTGAATTAGTTCATATAGTTCGTATTCATCTCCTTCTGAATAGGAGTTATGTTGCCAAACGATGTCACCATTTCCATCTACTAAAAAAGTATGAGGTACATTATTAACCCCCATGGCCCGTTTTAGGTCACCATTTGGATCTAATAATACATCGTATTCCCATAGTTTTCCATTCACATAAGGTGCTACTTTTCCCATGTTTCTTGAGTCGTCAATTGATACAGCAACAATTTTCACCCCGGTTTCATCTACCCAATCTTCGTACATCTCAGCGATGTTGTTGAGTTCTCTCTTGCAGGGACTGCACCATGTTGCCCAAAAATTAATGACCACAGGTTTTCCATTGTTGCTAATGTTACCTGTATTGAATGTTTCGTATTCCATCGTTTTGATGTCTACAGAAGGCACTTTACCTTGATTTTGCGCCATTGATGTTATTGAAAATGTAATCAATAATGCAGTTAGTAATTTTTTCATAAAAAAGGGTTTTAAAAAACCAATCAGCACCCCCATCTAAATAGATCGAAGTGCTGATTGATAGTTATTTTGAAAGCTGATTATTATTTAATAACACTAACTCTCTGAGTTGATACTTCGTTTCCTGCAGTTACCTTTACAAAGTAAATGCCAGAATTTAAGTCGTCAACATTTAAATTCATTTTTTGCTCTCCTGCTACTAATGTACCACGATTAACTGAAGAAACAATTTCACCTAAAACGTTTACGATCTCTACTGTTACATTTTCAGTTTTCTTCAACTCAAATTTAACGTTCACCTGACCATTTTGAACTGGGTTAGGGTAAACAGTAAATTCAGAAACATTAATGTTGTTTTTTGCAACACCAACAACAAGATCGCTGAAATTAATTTTATTAACGTTAACAATCTCTCTTTCATTTTCACCTGTAGAAGCATCATAATAATTTACGAATGCTATAAATTCCATTTTACTTTGATCCCATGCAGGGTTTAAAGAAATAGAGTATGTCTTGCTAAAGTTAGAATTGATAGCAGGTGCAGATGTAAAGAAAGTATCATCTCCCCATGCGCTTGTTCCTGAGCCGATAGCTCTCACTACATGTCTGTGTGGATATCCGATGATTGGGTTTCCGGCATTTCCATAAGGGTGACCTGATTGGCCCTGATAAGCGTTTACTTGGTTGTACCCCGAACCTGTTCCGATTACACTATCTTCTACCACAAATACTGTTAGGTTGGCATTTTGCCAGTTTGGAAGAAAGTCAACAAAATCAACATCCACAGTCAAATCTACTGTATTAGCAGCAGTTAACGCACCTGTCATTGAAACATCTAGTGGTGTTAAAGCAGATGTTTGAGAAGATGTATTAGCTACCCATGCTCCTCTGCTATGACCTACTCTTGTTTCGCCTGGAAATATTTTACGATCGATTGCAGCTGTCGGCGCTCCTGTTGTAAACGCACCGGCATATGTTGAATGCGCAGGAATCGTCATTGCATCTGTACCGAAACCTGCATGAATTCCGACTGTAATAGCTTCAGGGATTGTATTTCTTATCTGATTAACGATTACCTCTCCGTCTGGACAAAACTGACAAACAGCAGTTGTAAATTCCTCAACTAATACTTTTTTAGTTCCTGAACCACCTGCGTTTACAGTAGCAGTTGTGTTGATGGTATCATTAAAGGCTCTGGAATCTCCTGTGGCTTCTACCCAAAATTTAAAGTCTTTATTCCCCGGTGTTCCTACATAAGGGTTGGTTAATGTAAATGAACCTTTAGTTCCTGCGGCAATCGATTGTCCAGAGAAAGACTCTGAAGCTACTGTTCCACCATTGATTGTATATTTTACATCAAATGCCGTTAAGGTCGCAGACCCTGCATTAATAATTTCGCCCGAAATTGTAGTAGATGAATTATTAGCTAAAACGGCAGGCAAACTAACGTTAGCTAATTCAGCATCTGCAGTTGGTTGTGTTCCAAAACCAAATTCGTAGTAGGTGTTATCGTCCGGACCATCAGCTGATCCACCATTCGTATTAACCGCAGCTAGATTAGGAGACCCTGCAACTGAAGTTGCCGTTGTTCCATCAATCTGAACACCTACCGTTAATGTTATTGGTGTTAGATAGTTACGCATATCAACTACAAATATTCTATTGGTAGTTTCTTCTAATACAATACTCCAATATACCCAACCTGTTCCACCTGTTGCAGAAAAAGAAGAGAACATTACCCAATGCTGACGATAAGGGGCTGTTCCAAATGTTTTTGAAAGTATCGCATCGTTTGCTCCATTTCCTTCCATTCCCCAAACGGTTACTGACTTATCTGGGATTAATGCTGAAGGTAATGCCGCATTTGATTGGCTAGGAGCGGCTACTGTTGATGCTACATCAAATGTTAAGATACCTGTAGATGAAACCTTGTAATTAGTTTCCGCTGAATTATTAAAGTTAAATGTAAATGGAATAGCTTGAGAAGCTGACCAAGTTGGTGTTGATTGAGTAGCTAGCACCTGTGTCCATCCTTGAGGAGTTAGTACACCCGCAGTCTGCTCGACATCAGTATTAAGTCCGCCTGGATTTGTTCCAATACTTGTATAGCTTTGGGTGTAGTACTGAGCGTACCCCACTGAAGCTGTTGCCATAATGGCTAATGCAGTAATTATTTTTTTCATGTTGTTTAAATTAAGTTAGTGTATTCATCAAATTTAACAAAAAACAACAATAAAATAACAATTTATTAAGCACGCATATCAATAGCCCAATTTGGTCTTAATTCTTTCTAAAACTGCGTGTGCTGTTTTCCTTGCTTTACCTGCTCCTTCTTGAAGTAGTTCGTCTATTTTATCAGGCTCTTCCATTAGTGCCCAGTACTTTTCTCTTTGTGTGGCGTACTTTTCTATAATTAACTCATATAAGGCTTGTTTAGCATGACCATAACCATAGTTTCCACCGGCATAGTTGGCTTTCATTTGCGCTATTTGTTCAGCACTTCCAAGCAGTTCATACAACGCAAATACATTACAAGTGGCGGTGTTTTTCGGCTCTTCTAACGGCGTACTGTCCGTTTCTATGCTCATAATTACTTTTCGTAACTTTTTGTCAGGTAAGAAAATGTTGATGAAGTTATTATATGATTTGCTCATTTTTCGTCCATCTGTTCCTGGTATGGTCATTACTTTCTCGCTAATCTGAGCTTCAGGTAACACCAATAAATCGCCAATTTGGTGATTAAAACTTCCAGCAATGTCACGAGTCATTTCTAAGTGCTGACGTTGGTCTTTTCCTACAGGAACTAGGTTGGCATCATACAGTAAGATGTCTGCTGCCATCAATACCGGGTAAGTAAATAGTCCGGCATTTACATCTGCTAATTGCTCTGACTTATCTTTAAAAGAATGCGCATTTGCCAACATAGGATATGGAGTGAAACAGCTCAAATACCACGTTAGCTCGCACACTTCAGGAATGTCGGACTGGCGGTAAAAAACATTGTTCTCCGTATCAAACCCAAAAGCGATCCATGCTGCTGCTACTGCGTGTACATTTTTTTGTCGAATTGATGCATCTTTAACTGTTGTGAGTGAATGGAGGTCTGCTATAAAAAAGTACGCCTCATTGTTGGGGTCCTTTGATAACTCAATTCCAGGTTCTATTGCACCTAAAATGTTGCCTAAATGAATCTCACCGGTACTCCCTGAACTCTGTATTCCTGTTAGTATTCTTGCCATGGTTCAAAAATACCAATTTGTTCCTACTTTTGCGCCTATGAAAACGGTTACTGCATTATTATCTGCGCTTTGGAAATGCTATTTTTTTGTGGTGATACTACTTTCTATTTTAATGCTCTATCCGTTTTTCTATCTTTTATTGCAGAAGGAGAAGTATTACCTAAAAGGGTTTCACCTTATTCGTTATCAAGCCAAGGCCATTTTGTTGTTATCTGGTATTCGTTATCAGTTAAAAGAGCCTTCTACGATTCCGCCGCCGCCATATATTATTTGCCCTAATCATACGTCCTACTTGGATATTCTTCTCATTTATGCTACTTGTGATCAGTTTTTTGTTTTTTTAGGCAAAAAGGAGCTCGGCTCTATTCCCTTGTTTAATATCTATTTCAAGCAGTTTAATCTATTAGTAGACCGACAAAACCCTAAGGCGAGCTCATTGGCATTAGCCCAATGTGCTAAGCGGTTAAAATCCGGTTGCAATGTGGTGATATTTCCGGAAGGCACCATATCGATGCGTGCTCCTCAGATGCGACCATTTAAAAATGGAGCATTTAAATTGGCGATTCAAGAACAAGTGCCGATTTTGCCAATAACATTTACCAACAATTATTCAATTGTTTCACCGCACCCGAATCGTTTTCTTGATCATTCATTGCCTGGAAAAGCAGGTGTAATTATTCACAATGCCATTGATACATCAATCCTAAAAATAGAAGATTGTGTAACTTTGGCCAATCAAACTAGGGAGCTAATCGCTTCAAAATTATAAAGCAAGTGTATGTCAATAGATAAGTCCACCGTACAACGAATAGCAGAACTATCAAAACTTCGATTTGATGAGGCATCTCAAGAAGCTATTTTGCAAGATATGAATCGCATGCTCGATTTCGTAGAAAAGTTGAGTGAGCTAGATACGGAAGGTGTGGAGCCGTTGGTGTATATGTTAGATGAAAAACCTACTGTCCGTTTGGATAAGGTTGTTCAGAATACTACTCAGGCTGAAGCTTTGAAAAATTCACCGGATGCTGATAGCGATTATATGAAGGTGCCGAAAGTGATGAAGGGGAGGTAAAATTGCTTGTCAATATACCAATGTTTTAATGTACCAATGTAACAATATAGCAATTGTTTAATGTAACAATTGTTTGATGTGACTATTGAGAAATTGTTTCAAACAGTAAAGTTTACTGATGTATTAATTCAGTAGATTTTACTTTAAGCCTTATTGCTTTTTTAGCTGTTTACACTATTCAAATAACTCAAAATAAAAAAAGCCGTTTCAAGGTAACTTGAAACGGCTTTTTTTATTTTAATCCTGTTCTATTCAATTGTTGGATATGCATTAGCATTTACTTTTGCAACATTTGAACCATAGGTATCATTTATTGCATCAATAAATAGATTCGCAATAATTGCATAGCCTCTAGAGTTAGGGTGAACACCATCTAGAGAGAATGCTCCTCCTGTTACAAAATCAGCGGTATATGTTGTGCCATTAAAGTTGATTCCTGTTTGAAGTTCTTTTAATCTTTTATTAGCATCAACTAACGCTAAGCCATTAGCTTGAGCAGCATTTTTGATTGTATTATTGTAAGAAATGATTGCATCATTGATTTTACTCAATTCGTGATTTAATAAAGTATACTGTCCTGGAACAGGTGTTTGTGATCCCCAACCTGCACATTTGATAGAGTCTTGTGGGATTACCAACGTCACCAACTCGTCAGCTGTTATTTGTCGAATA
The DNA here is from genome assembly GCA_965660325.1 of uncultured Acidiluteibacter sp. Lineage (GTDB taxonomy): Bacteria > Bacteroidota > Bacteroidia > Flavobacteriales_E > Vicingaceae > Acidiluteibacter. Next base: position 13,074 of record CBFHZL010000007.1, on the reverse strand, counting down.
CTAGGTAGGCCATTTGCAGTCAGGTCAGTTAATGTAGGATCGCTAATCACTAAAAAGTTAGCACCTGCTTGAAAACTAATCTTTCTGCGGTTTGCTTCAGCAGCAAAATTCGAGTCTTGACTTGCAACTAAATCCAAGCCTGCATTATAATTAACATAAGCAGTGTTCAATAAGGCAGCGTCTAAATTCGATAGTGGTAGTGCATTTGCTGGTACTGTATTGAAAAAAGGGATAGACGTAATATCAGGAATATTTGCGATAGCCCCTTTTGCACCATTAGCAACCATCGCTGCTACAGTTTGAATGTATAGAGCATCAAATGTTGCTAGGTCTGTAATAGATTCATTCGCAGTATTTTCTTCTCCACCACCGGTAGCATATCCCAAAACATCATTATTTCCAATCCATAGTGTAAAGAATGTTGGATCATTTGACATGGCATGTTCTACCATTGTCTGCATAGGATTTGAAGCAAATCTGCCGAAGTACGGATTACCTGCTGATGATCCATAACCAGGAAAATTTACATGTATTAATTTCGCTCCTGGTACACCTACATTGTTAAATGGGCCTTCTGCTGCTATTGAATTAAAGTTATCACCTACAGGATATGGACTCCCATTTAAATTAGGACCAATACTGGTTTCTCCTAAACAGTCAGTACTCGGTAATAAAGCTAAAGATGGTGTCAGAACTCCCAAGCCGATAGCACTAATTCCTGCTCCTTTGGTTCCTGCTTCTCCTGTTAATAGTGGTGTTTTGAATTCACCACCGCCTGCCAAAGCGAACTGTTGCGCTAAAATTTCTGGAAGTGAATTTTCTTGTCCTTCTCTAGAGAGTGCATTGCTTTGGTATCCTGCTGTTAAAGAGTTGCCAAGTGCAACTGTTCGTGTAAAGTCTGCCGTGCCGTTACTTTTAGTTAAGTTTACGTCATCAAACTCTGGCTCACATCCTACAGCAAATACTAAAGGAAGAAGGTATAATAAATTTCTTTTTTTCATGATTTCTTTTCTTAAAAGTTATAGTGTAAACCGATTCCTGGGATGAATGATCGTGATGCATATTTTCCACCAAAGGAACCACCATCATTTACAGGTGCATAAGATTCTCTCTCTGTTCCGATAATGTAAAGCATGGAAACATCTATGCCAAAATTCTCAGTTGGGTCATAACTTGCTCCCAACGTAATTCCATAGTTGTCAGAATTAGGCGTTTCAGGTGAGAAATACTCATCTTGGATTGGTGATTGATCGTAGTAGAAACCTGCTCTTAAGTCTAGTTTCTCGCTTGCAGTGTATTGAGCACCTACTCTTACTATGATAGCATCTTCATAGTTTCTTGCATTTTTAGAGTCAGGAGATGAGGCGTTTGCAAAATCAAAATCCAACGATTCATATGCGCTCCATTGAACAAAACTCTCCTCAATAGAAAGCAACCACTTCTCATTGATTTGGTAACCTATCCCGAACGTAATTGTTGCAGGAAGTGGTAGTGTTGCATCAAAAGTGGTGTTTGGTAGAGTAGTAGTCAAAGCCGGATCTACACTAAAATTAGCATCACCTTCTTCTAATTCTACGTCCACTTGAGAACGGTAAGTTAACCCAAAACTTAATTGATCACTTGCTTGAATGTAAAGACCTGCATTAAAACCATATGCCATTGTTGATCCTTGAAGATTTACCGTATTATCATCCCCAAATGGAGCGTCAATTGCTCTATTTAGTTCTACAGATCCCGAAACAATGTTAAGGCCTGCACCAAAACCAATTTTGTCAGTAATTTTATACGATAGGGTTGGTTGGATAAAAATTGCTCTTAAACTGATGTCTTGAATCAAGTTTTTTCCTGACCACTCTTCGCCCCAATCTACTGTAGAGCCAAAAGGCGTATAAACAGAAACCCCTGCAGAGAATTTATCACTTATTTGGTAGCTTCCATGTACATAAAAAGGAGTTCCCATTGGGTTGTCTGTTCGCTCCGTTACGCCGGTGTTTTGATCCTGAAATCCTACTTCTGAAAAGATGAAAGAACCACCCGCCTCTATGCTTACTTTTTTATCTAAAAATCCCATAGAGCCAGGGTTGAAATAGACGTTTGACGCGCCAAGAGTAATTCCGGTGCCAAGGTGGCCCATGCCGGTTTGTTTGTTTCCTTGTAGGTTTACTTGAAACCCTCCCGCAAACATTAACATCGGTATGGATGTTAACAGGGGGAATAGTAATGTTTTCTTCATAGTGTGAGTTAATATTTGGAATAAATATAGATACTTTTTTTTTAATCTGCTCTAGAAGCGTCAATGAATGGTTAATTTATAATAATTCTAACTAACTTTGGAGGGTAATTTTGATTGATTTTTATGGCTAAAGTTGTTGAAGAAAAACGAGAGGTAACAATCGTTTTTGCAGGCGATTCCGGTGACGGAATACAATTAACGGGAACTCAATTTACAAATACCTCAGCTCTTTTTGGAAATGATGTAAGTACATTTCCAAATTATCCTGCCGAGATACGAGCCCCACAAGGAACTGTGGCAGGTGTTTCGGGTTTTCAACTCCAATTTGGAAGCGTTGAAGTGTTTACACCTGGAGATGTATGTGATGTATTGGTGGCAATGAACGCAGCTGCGTTTAAGGTAAATTTGCCTCGATTAAGAAAACACGGAACCATCATTGTGAATACGGATGGTTTTAATGCAAAGAACCTGAAGCTCGCAGGTTATGAAAGCAGTCCGCTTGAGGATAAAAGCCTTGAAGATTTTAGAACGATACAAATCGATGTGACCAAGATGACCCAAGCAGCACTTGTGGATATGGGCCTTGGAAAAAAAGAAGTAGATCGATCAAGAAATATGTTTGTGTTGGGCTTTCTTTACTATATGTACAGTAGAGATATTGCTCCAACAGAACAGTTCATTAAAGAGAAATTCGCGAAAGCGCCCCATTTGATTGAGGCTAATATCAAGGTGTTGCGTGCAGGGTTTAATTTTGGGGATACCAGCGAAACATTTACAGCTCGCTACAACGTTAAAGCAGCTCAGTTGCCAAAAGGTACCTACCGAAATATAATGGGAAATCAAGCTGCTGCGCTAGGTTTGGTGGCTGCCTCCAGAAAGTCAGGACTCAATTTGTTTTATGGGTCTTATCCAATTACCCCAGCTTCTGACATTTTACACGAATTATCAAAATATAAAAATTTTGGTGTAAAAACCTTTCAAGCGGAAGATGAGATTGCAGCAGTTTGCTCCGCAATCGGTTCTTCCTTTGGCGGAGAATTAGCTGTTACGGCTTCTTCAGGTCCTGGTATCGCTTTGAAAGGAGAGGCAATCGGTCTAGCTATAATGCTTGAAATTCCATTAGTGGTTATTAATGTGCAGCGTGGTGGTCCTTCTACAGGTATGCCGACTAAAACAGAGCAAGCTGATTTGATGCAAGCCATGTACGGTAGAAATGGAGAGGCTCCGATGCCGATTATTTCAGCTAATTCTCCATCAGATTGCTTTGATGCAGTATTTGAAGCCTGTAGAATTGCTGTTGAACATATGACTCCTGTGTTTTTCTTGTCAGATGGATACATGGCGAATGGTTCTGAACCTTGGAAGTTTCCATCGACAGATTCATTACCAAATATACAAGTAAAACAAGCAAAAGAAAGAAAAGAAGATGACCCTGACTTTTTGCCTTACAAACGCGATGAACGATTAGTTAGAGAATGGGCATTGCCTGGTACAAAGGGTCTCGAGCATAGAATTGGGGGGATTGAGAAAGAATGGGATACCGGAAATATTTCTTACGATCCGGAGAACCATCAGCGAATGGTGAAGGTGAGAGCAGCGAAAGTGGCAAAGATTGCTGATAGCATACCATTACAATCATTAGATAACGGAGAAGAAGAAGGGGATGTATTGGTACTCGGATGGGGATCAACCTACGGGGTGATAAAAACGGCCGTAAAAGAATGTATTGCAGAGGGAATTTCTGTAAGTCATGCCCAAGTAAGATACATTGAGCCTTTTCCTAAAAATTTAGGTGATTTGTTGAAGCAGTTTAAAACTGTCATCATTCCTGAAATGAATAATGGACAGTTGGTTAAAATAATCCGAGATACGTTCTTGATTGACGCGAAAGGAGTCAATAAGATTAAAGGAATACCGTTTTCTACCGGTGAAATTAGTGCTGCAATTAAAGCTGCAGTAGAATCAGTAAAAGAAGCATAAAAATGTCAACAGAAACAGCAGATATAAAGTTAACCGCCAAGGATTTTGTTACTGATCAAGAAGTAAGATGGTGTCCCGGTTGTGGAGATTATTCAATATTGAAACAAGTGCAGTCTGTGCTACCGACTACTGGCGTAAGCAAAGAAGATATTGTATTTATTTCAGGAATTGGTTGTTCTTCCCGATTTCCATATTACATGGACACATATGGAATGCACTCCATTCACGGCAGAGCTACTGCTGTGGCTAGTGGATTGAAAATTGCACGTCCTGAATTAAGTGTTTGGGTAATTACTGGAGATGGTGATTCACTTTCTATTGGTGGTAATCATCTGATTCATACGATTAGAAGGAATTTCGATATGAATATTTTGTTATTCAATAACGAGATTTATGGCTTGACAAAAGGACAATATTCTCCAACATCTCCTGAAGGAAAGGTAACGAAGTCTACTCCTATGGGATCGTTAGATCATCCATTCAACCCATTGGCGTTATGCTTAGGGGCAGATGCTACTTTTATTGCTCGCGCAATGGATCGAGATGTGAAGCATTTGAGAGAAGTGCTTACTCGAGCCAATGATCATGTAGGGACTTCATTGTTAGAAATTTACCAGAATTGCAACGTTTTTAATGACGGAGCTTTTGAAATCTACACCGATAAAGGCAGTAAAAAGGAAGAAGCGCTGTTTTTAGAAGAAGGGAAACCATTGGTATTCGGTGCTGATAACAGTAAAGGAATCATTCTTAACGGTGGACATCCGAAAGTGGTTTCATTAGCAGATGGGCAATACAGTTTAGATGATTTATGGATTCACGATTCTTCTGATCGGTATAAAGCTCAATTATTAACTACTTTCTTTGATAACCCATCTTTAGAAGGTCATTTACCACGTCCATTTGGCGTGTTTTATGCAGCAGATCGTTTTCGATACGAGGAGGCATTAAAAGACCAATTGGATTTAGCAGTAGATAAAAAAGGAGCAGGAGATTTAGATGCCTTATTGAGTGGAAAAAATACGTGGACTGTTTCTTAAAACAGGAAGCCTGCACTAGCTTTAAAATTGGCTAAGTCATGAAAAAATAATCTTCTGTATAAGTTATAAGACTCTATATAGTTTCCTTCTTCTATCATTGGTCTAAACCAACCCATTTTTCTAAATTGAATGGGGAATAAGAAATTTGCTCCGGCTGATACTGCTAGTCGATTAAAAAATATCTTCTGCTTTCCTACTGAAATACCAGCACTAATCAGTGAGTTTTCTAATGCAGCCGATACAATTTCTTCATTTCCATAAGAATAAGCTGTGATTAGCGATTTCGACCTTGAGAAATTGATATTTTTATGTTCTAGTATAATACCAAAATAACTTCCTAGAGGGGATGCCACATTTCGATACTTTCTGTATTCAATACTAGTTGAATTGACGTCGATTAGTCCATATATATTTTCTAATAGATTTTTAAAATCAGTTTCTTCCACTCCATTTGTAAATCTATAATCCATTATTGTAGAATATCTTTGCAATGAAATAAGAACAGAGGATCTATTATTAATGCATACTTCAAGATCTAATCCTATAGTTTTATTAAAGCTTGTTATTCCTGAAGTTTTATCTTTTGTTGGGTTATTTAAGCTGCTTCTGGTAAGAAATGTACCGTGTATAATAAATCGCTTACCAAGGTAGCCCGGAATATTCTGACTTTTACTTGGTATTACTAAAAAGCAAATTAGTAGTGTGACAAAAAAGTACTTGAGACTAATCATTTGATTTTTTTCGTTTTAGTTGAAGAAGCGTGTTGTATGTATGGCTCTTTACAAAATCGTTATTGAAGATGCCATTTTGGCTATAATCTGCTTCAAGTATGGCTTTTCCAGTTTTTATGTTTCCGATTACAGCGCGAAATTCGGTAGTAGTTTTAGCGGTGAAAAGAGAACCAATGTACAGAGGAAGACCAAATATGCTTACTGTGCTTAAGGCGATGTGGCTAATTTTTAGTTTTCTTTTACTTTTCTTCTTAATTACATCAATCCAAGCGAAGTATTCAGTCCCATAAGTTGATTTAAGACCTGCTGTAAATTGTATTGAATAGGGTAAAATCTGAACTTTCTTATGACTGTTTAATTCATCTATCCAGTTTTGTAATCTGTCAATGTCATTTAGTTGATTGGTTAAATTTTTGTTAGTGTCGCTCCTGTATAAATAGGTTGTCTTAAGATCTAATGTCTGCGCTATGTTATAGGTAGATTCTCTCAACTCTTCCTGTGACTCTTTTAGCTTTTCTATACTACTATTAATGGTGCCTTTTTTACTTATGCTATGGTAAGAGACATCGACCATTATGAGGTGCTGTGCACCTAATGATTGACCCTGATTTAGTGTTTTTCTTATTTCCTTTTTTGATTTAGAACTCTTTGATTCACTGCTATTATTTAACAAGTCAAAGTAATTTTCTTCATTAGAAATTTTTTGGTAAATCGTTTTAAACTTTGGATCATCTAGAAGGTCTGTAAAAATAAATCGATCAAACTTGATCATTCTATCTAGCCGTTTCTGTGTGCGCTTTATCTTCGCTTGGAGCTGATACAGCTCATACCTAGATATTCCGTATTTGGAAGTGTCTATACCTTTGTAAGGATCAATTGCCTTTAATTCATTGTACTTGTTTACTATGGAGTCTTTCTGTTGCTTTTTGAAGTAGTAGCTAAGGGGCGTTTCATTTTTGTGTATTTGGGTTCTCAGCGCTTCTTCAAGTAGTATATTTAAATAGTCATTACCCTTATGCTCCTTATTTAAAAGGTAAAGTTGTTTCACTACTATTGATGACAATTCTTCTGAAGTAAAATTATTGAAGATTTGAACCGATTGGTTATATTCATTTAGCCACTTCTTATTCTTCCTAAAAATATAATAGGAATAATAGCTTTTATACCTTGAGATGGCATACATTATATAGGCCATATTCTCTTTTAAGAAAATATTATTCGGGTACTTCTTTTGGAGGTAGTAATTTTCTAATAGACCAATAGCATAGTTTCTGTTTATTGTATGAAGAATAAGTTGCTCAAACTTTACTAAATCTAGACAGTAAAGAAACGTTTCATCCGAACCTTCAACTGAGCGGTTAGTCTGTCCTTCCTGCTTTTCCTTTTGTTGCCGTATTGATATACTCTCTGATAGTTCTTGATTTTTGCTATTTGAAGTGAAACTGCCTTTTGCTGCTTTATTAGTTTCATTATTTATTTTAAGCAGATTTGCAGAAAGGTCAATTAAGTGCACCTTTTTCATAAAAGCAGTATCCAACAGCATTCTTTCAAATTTATCGACCAAAGAGATGGCTTCTTCTGAGTTGAACCGATCTCCCCTGAAATCAATAGTTGCTATTTTCAGTAATTCTGCTGCCTCTTTTTCGGCAGCGGCCTTTTCCTCTTCTGTGTAGATGTTTTTAAGAAATAAGATTTCTTTAAGATTAATATTTTGTTCTTTAGCAGGTTGTGTTAACACCTTCGAGTTAAAGAATCGGTTGTTTTTATAGTTTGCAATTTGGCATGCTAGTGTAAATGCCAGCTCACTTTCACTTTTTTGTTTTCCGTACAACCCAATAGGAATAAAAATGGCTCCTCTTTCTGTGGCAAAAGCATTTGTATGATTTGTTTTTACGATATAGAACTTGAGTTTCTTGCTTAAAGAAGGACTATTGGCTAATAGTTTTTGTGCTATTTCGTTTAAATAATTACTTACTGTGTCGTTAAATATTACAGCGCCACTTTGTAATAATTGGTCAATAAGAAAACTGTTGTTCACTAAAAGAGCTTCACTTCTCGTTTGAGAATTCGACTGTTTTTTCTTGCTCGACATTTGAAGTTGATCGGACTGTGTGCCTGAGCGCTTTATTGTTTCTATTGTTATTGTTCCCTCTGATCTCAGTGAAGTTAAGTCAAAGTCTAAACTTTGAGCTTTTAATGCTAACCCGAAGAGGGGAAAGACTATAAAAAATAATAATACTTTTTTCATCAAGATTGATTAAAAGTATACTCTCCGACTAATGGCATTAGTCTACCCATACCAAAAGCTCTTGGAGAGACCCTTAAAATTGGTGCAGCTTGGTAGCGTTTGTATTCATTTCTATTCACCAATTGAATAGATTTTCTAACTACTTGCTCATTAAATCCTTGACTGATAATCTCATTGCCACTTTTGGAGCACTCAATATATTGAAATAGAATTGCATCGAGTACTTTATAGTCTGGTAAGGAATCTGAATCTTTCTGATCTGGTCGAAGTTCTGCTGATGGAGGTTTGGAAATAATGTGCTGAGGAATTATTTCTTGCTCCCGGTTGATATATCTGCACATCTCAAAAACTTCTGTTTTGTACACATCGCCAATTACTGCTAACCCTCCACACATATCGCCATACAAGGTTCCATATCCTACCGCCATCTCACTTTTATTAGAGGTGTTCAATAGAATATTTCCAAATTTGTTGGATAACGCCATGAGTAAAACTCCACGAGCTCTCGCTTGAATATTCTCTTCTGTTACATCTTCTTTTAATCCCTCAAATACTTCGGATAGCGTATTTTCAAAAGAACTGACAATGTCTTTTATCGGAAGGATTTGGTAAGGACTATTAAGATTATTGCATAAAGCAATAGAGTCTTCTAACGAATGGTTAGAAGAATATTTCGATGGTAACAAAACACTCATGACATTTTCACTACCCAATGCTTCCGCTGCAATAGCAAGTGTCAGTGCTGAGTCTATACCTCCACTGAGGCCAATTACCGCTTTGGTGAAATTAGATTTTTGAAAATAATCGCGAACGCCCATAACTAGTGCTTGGTGCATTCTAGCTATTTTTTCTAAAGGTTTAGATAATGTAGCGTCTGTTAACTCATCAATGGAAATTACTTGATTGGCTGATTCGAAGTAAGGTAACTCAACTGCCTTCTCACCAGCTGCATTTACTACGCAAGAACCTCCATCGAAAATAAGTTCCGTCTGTGCTCCTACATGGTTGATATATACAATTGGTAGTTTATATTTCTTTGCATTCCAAGCCAATACTTTATGCCGCTCTTCTTGTTGTTTGTATGAAAAGGGAGAGGCAGCAATATTAATCATGAAGTCAGCCTGATTCATATCCAATAATTCTGTTGGAGATGTACTGTATTTCATATCACCATCGATATTCCATAAATCTTCACAAATGGTGATTGCTATTTTTTTGTTCTTGTAGCTAATTAAATGATGTTCATTTCCTGATTCAAAGTATCGATTCTCATCAAATACATCATAAGTAGGTAGCAGCGTTTTATGATGAATAGACTGTATGGTTCCTTCTGCTAAAAAAAAGGCTGAATTATGTAACCTTTTTCCTCGCTTTAGTTGGCTTCTACTAGGTGATCCTACAATTGCTGCTATCCCTTCACATGCTTCTGCTATTTCATTGATCGCATTCTCACAATCGGAAATGAACGATTCAAATTCTAAAAAATCTTTTGGCGGATAACCGCAAACTGCTAGTTCAGCAAATACGACTAAATCTGCACCTTGCTGTTTAGCATGTTTAATTTCTTGTATGATTTGATGCGTATTCGATTTGAAATTACCAATGTGGTAATTCAGTTGCGCTAATGCTATTTTCATGAAATGTAATCAGATAGTGAACTGATGGAAAGAGCGTTTTAAAAGATCAGTCCAATATTCAGTGCTAAGTAGTTTGAAATCGCCTTTAATTCATCAGGATTTGGATTTCCGTTTTGTTTGTTAAAGTCTTCGAAATTATCTTGCGCATCTTTACTATAAATGTTGGTCAAACCATTATTAAAAGTTAACCCAACAAGAATTGAGGTGCTTCCAGAAATGTTGTATTCCATGCCTGCTCCAAAAATGATAGCACCCCTAAATAATGCCATTTCATTTGATCTATTTTTATCCGATTCAGTTACTCCATCAACGGTGGTTTCGCCACTTGCCTCATAATTTATTCCAAGTCCTAACCCAAACTGTCCATAGTATGTGATGTAACCAATTTGATTTGTTTTTAATTTTATGGTAAGTGGGATTTCAACATACTTAGCTTTGTAGGTATCATCAATATCTAACAACCCCGCTTCGTAGTTAGCTGACCCTCCAAGCGTAACTGATTCTACCCCTGTAGAAAATGAGTATCGTTCAGAGATATTAAAGTCAGCAATTACTCCGTAGTTAAACCCAAAATTCACACCGTCTCTTTCTAGCCCATTTGCATCAGCTTTTAACCAATGGATGTTTGGTGAAGCTTTAAAACCAAGTTGGAATTTAGATTGAGCCATCATGGCTACACTAAAAAGAATACAAGCGGTCAATAGCGTAATCTTTTTCATAATTTTGAAGTTTAGAAGTTGATTAATTAATTCAATTACAATATTAATGGGTTTTTGTTTAAAAACAACGTTTAAGACGGCACTTTATCCAATGCTACTTTCTTTTCTGTTAAGTGGCTGTGAATCAAAGCTGCCGCAAGTTGAGGTTGCCCAAATTGATTTATCATTAGAAGTTGAACGATTTGACCAATCCTTGAATCAATTTGCTGAGAATGGTTTGAATCAATTAGATCTAAAGCAGTTAAGATTTGACTTCCCTCAATTTTTTCCTTTATTTACACAAGGAGCCATAAGGGTTGCAGGGCCAAATGATAGTATTACGGCTCTAGGGCTATCACAGTTTGTTACTGATAAGAATATTCGATTACTGGCGGATACTGTGCAATTAAAATTCTCTGATTTTTCAGAAATAGAACAGGAATTAACTGATGGATTTAAGCGGTATCACCATTACTTTCCCAAAGCTGTAATTCCTAAAGTTGTAACGTTCTATTCAGGGTTTAATTACGCTCAAATGGCAGATGATAGTTTGCTAGCAGTAGGACTTGATATGTATCTTGGAGCTAATTCTTCGTATTATCCCAAGTTGGGTTTTCCACAATATCGATTTAGAAACATGGATGCTGAGCAAATTCCTGTTGATGCCATATATTCATGGATAACTACAGAATATGAACTGCCAAATGGAAGTAATTTGCTGCAGCAAATGGTTTATTTTGGAAAAGTTCATCTTGCCTTAAATTACCTTTTACCTGATGCCCCTCGTTACCGTAGTTTCGGATATACACACGAACAATTAGAGTGGTGTTTGTCGAATGAGGCTGAAATTTGGAGCTTTTTACTCGACCAAGAAATTATGTATACGAATGACAATACGACCATAAGAAAGTTTATTGGTGAGGGGCCTTTCACCGCCGGGTTTTCTGAAGAAGCTCCTGCCAAACTTGGCCACTTTATCGGGTGGAGGATAGCTCAATCTTACATGAGTTCAAATGAACAGGTTAGTTTAATGCAATTGTTATCCAATACAGATGCACAACAAATTTTAAATCAATCAACATATAAACCAAATAGATAATGGCAGTAAAAAACAGATCAACCATCGCATTTAATGTTGGTATGGATGAAAATAGTATTCCTGAAGAAATATCGTGGTCAGCAGAAGGATCAGAGAAAGGAGATCAACAAGAAGCAAAAGCGATGATGATCGCACTTTATGACGAGAAGGAGGAAAATACTTTACGAATTGACCTTTGGAAAAAAGATTTAATGGTTGAGGAAATGATGAAGTTCACTTGCCAAAACATAATTACTTTGGCCGATTCTTTTGCAAGAGCGACGGGAGAAGAAGCATATGCTGAGGAGATTCGTGAATTCGGTAAAAGTATTGCGGTAAAAATGGGTGTGTTAGGCCCAAAAAAATAATTATTCCTAAAGAACGTTGAAAAAAGAAAACATAAATTATAATTTAGCAAACAAATCTCCATCAATCAAGGATGTCTAAAGAAGAAAAAAAAGTCGCTAGAAAGAGTATACGAACTTCTTACATTTCAACTGTAATTAGTATTTCGTTAGTGCTTTTTATGCTTGGTTTGTTGGGCCTTATTGTGTTAAATGCACAAAAGCTATCTGACCATGTAAAAGAAAATATTGGCTTTTCTATCTTTCTTAACGAATCTGTAACACAAGAGGCTGCTGCGAAGTTGCAAGCACAGCTAGAAAAACAACCTTATGTCAAACGGACACAGTTTATTAATAAGGAAGATGCAGCTAAGATTTTACAGCAAGACTTAGGGGAGGATTTTGTTAAATTTTTAGGATTTAACCCGTTGCTAGCCAGCATTGATGTAAATATGAATGCTGCTTATGCACATCCAGATAGCATAGGGTGGATTGAGGCAGATCTTTCTCGAAACACTCAAATTAAAGAAGTTTCTTATCAGAAGGATTTGATTTCGGCAGTGAATAAGAATGTTAGAAAGATTGGCTTTATATTACTTAGCTTTAGTGTCCTTTTGTTAGTTGTAGTGATCGCGTTAATTAATAACACGATTCGATTAGCAATATATTCTAAGCGGTTTTTGATAAAAACAATGCAACTCGTTGGAGCAACTGGAGGGTTTATTCGCCGTCCATTTGTATGGAGAGGTATTGTAAACGGTTTTGTGAGTGCACTAATTGCGATTGCCCTTTTATCAGGTGTTATTTATTCCGTTGCACAGAATATGCCTGATATTATAGACTTAAACGATGTAGAGCTATATGCAATTTTAGCAAGTGGTGTAATTTTACTTGGGATCGTTATTTCTTGGGTCTCTACCTCTTTAGCTGTTCGTAAATTTTTAAGAATTCAAAGCACCGATTTATACTAAACAATTATGGAAAATAAACAAGACGAATTTGCTTTCGGCAAGAAGAACTATCAACTACTGATTGCATCAGCAGCAATTGTTTTATTGGGCTATATTTTAATGTCTGGTGGTGGTGCA
>CBFHZL010000006.1:25111-55574 GCA_965660325.1 uncultured Acidiluteibacter sp. | reverse complement strand
ACAATCAAACCACAAGGAATAGCTGCATCTAAATCTAAATAAATCTTATCAATCTTAAGGTCTAAGGATATATTATCATCAAATACGTCATAGGTTCTAAATAGATTTCTAACAAGATTTGTTATGTACTCTGAAAAGTCTATTCGAGAAAAGTCATCATTTGTGTATAAACTTTCATGAATAAAAGCCATAGATTTAATTCTATTCTGACTTTCTTTCAAGATTTGAAGAGTAGTAATATCTTTTACATAAGCACTTTGTAAATTTAATATACTTGAAATTACCTGCATATTATTTTTTACTCGATGGTGAACTTCTTTTAATAAAATCTCTTTTTGTTTTAATGAGTCTTTTAAGTTCTTATCAGATATTTTTTTCTCTGTTATATCTCTTCCGATAAAAGAAAGTTCATCTATTTGACCATCTTCCTTTTTGATAGGGTTGATAAATACCTCTCTAAAATGAGAATTTCCTGAAAGATCTTTATGTTCATTTTCAAAATGAAAGTGTTCTCCAGCAAATCCTATTTTAAAATAACGACGCCACTTTGCTTTCTCTTTTGGGTCAGTAATACCCATTACGGTAAAAAAGTTACTATTTACTTTTATTTGTTTTTTGGTTAAGGATTCAATATCATATTGAAAGTTTGAGTTAAAAGATACTACTCTTTGATATTTATCAAGCGTAAAAAAGTAATGAGAACTACTTTCAATTATGGTTTCTAGTTTTGCGGCCTGAAGTTTATTTCTTTCCTCGCTCTTCTTTAGCTCTTCCTCTGCTAATTTTAATTCCGTAATGTCTCTACTAATTGCCATAATACCCATTACGATTCCGTTGGTATTAAATAAATATGAAACAGATAAGAAACTAATAAATAAGGATTGATCTTTACGCTTACTAACGACCTCACCGACAAATTGACCATTCTCTTCTAATTCACCAATAACAGTATTGCATTCTTTTTCATTTGCAAAAAGTACATTTAAACTTTGCCCAATTATTTCATTTTTCTTGTATTTAAATTCTTGTGATGCAGCAGTATTAAATTCATTTATATTACCATTAATACCTGCGGTATAAATCATATCTATAGAACTTTCTATAATACCGTTAGTATATGATTGAGCTAAAGTTAATTGATTTTCTACTTTTATTCTCTCCTGAATTTCTGCCTTTAATAATGCATTAGAAGTTTCTGCTAATTCAGCTCGCTTCTTTTCTTCTTCTATTTGTTTTTTAGAAGTAACATCAATAAATGTAACTAGAATACAATCTTTTTCATTGTAATAAATTGTATTAATCCTTGTTTCAACATTGAGGCGCTTATTTTCGCAGGTGATAATTATTCTATCTTGAGTACTTAATAAATTACCTTCACTAACATAATCAATATCAGATAATAATTGATTATCTTCTAAACCAATTACTTCCTCTAAATTTTTATGTAATACTTCTGACTCTGCTTCGTATTGTAAAATAGTTAATCCCTTAGAATTAATAAATTGAATTTTTCCTTTAAATAAAATTAAAATTCCAAAACTAGATTGATCTATAAGATCTTTGTACTGTTGCCTGCTTATCTCCAAATTCTTTTCTGCCTCAACTAAGTCATTTATATCAATTATATTACCTTCTATATAATCAATTTTGTTATCTGAAGAATAAATGACTGAGGCGCTTAATAAAATATGAATTTCAGAACGATCTTTTTTAAGTAATTGAATTCTTCTTGAAACAATCCTTTTACTTTTTACAAGCTCCCGGAGTAATGTATCTCGGATCTCTTTGTAAGCATAAAAATGAAAAGTATTGTGTGTTGATAATAAATCTTCTACTGAATCATATCCAAGAATACTTGCAAATGCAGGGTTACAATCAATTACTTCACCATTAAACTTGGTTCTGTATATACCTAATAAGTTTCGCTGAAAAAGTTGCTTATATTTAAGCTCTGATAGCTCTAACGCTTTTTCATATTCCTTATTTTGCGTAATGTCCTGCATTACACCGTATATATTTGTTGGATTTCCTTCTTTATCTAGTTTTACTTCGCCTCTAGAATTAATCCAAACTACTTCTCCATCTTTTTTAATTAATCTAAAATCAATTGCATAAGATTTTTTTAAACGAATAACTTCTCTAATAGATTCTCTAACAAATTGATAATCTTCTGGGTATACAAATTCTTTAAACAATTCCTTAGTAACTAAGAGTGTTTCTTCATCAAATCCAGTTACTTCCTTTATGTTCCTCCAAACAGCATTTCCTGAAGAGACTTCAAGATCCCATAAAATAGTTTTGGATGATGTTAATGTTAGTTCTAAAATTTCTTGTTTTCTATCCAATCGTATCCTGGATTCAACTAAAGATGTAATGTCAACAATTTGAATAATTTTTTTTACTGTTTGTTGAAATTCATCCGTATCTAAAATTACCTTTTTAAGCGTGTATACAATGCTACCATCTTTTCTAATAAATTTATTTTCAGAAGTATATGTATTATTTACTTTTAATGTCTTTTGTTCTAATTTTAAATTTTCATGGTCATTTGCATGTGTTATACTATGCATATTTAATTGTAACAACTCATCTTCGGAATATCCGAGTAGTTCTATAAATGATTTATTAAAGTCTAATAAGTCATCATCTTGGGTAGCTATTGCCATAGCAATAGGGGCATTTTCAAATAAATTCGTAAACCTTTCTACGGAGTTTGCTAATACTTTTTGATAGGTATACAATTCAGTTACGTCATGTATAACATATAAATTTGAATAACCAATTTCCGATTTTAGGTCTAATTCAATTGAATCGATTAATACGTTTCTAATGACATTATCTTTACATAGTAATTCATATTTAGATTCTTTTAAAAGACCTTTTTTGTTACTATACTTTTGTCTGTATTCAGTAGATAAAAATGACTCAAACTTTTTTCCAATTATTTCATCTTCTTCATAACCAATTGTATCTACAAAAAGAGTGTTTACCTGTTGTATAATACCTTCGGAATTTTCCATATACATCATTACAGGAGCACTTTGATATAGCTGATTTAAAAACTGCTCATTATTTTTTAATATCTTCTCTGTTTCTAATCGTTCAGAAATATCCCTAGAAGTAGATATTAATACATCACTATTAAAGTATTTTCCTTTTCGTAGAATTACCTCTATAGGAATATGCTTGCCATCTTTTGATTTTACAACTTTACGAAAGGTATCAGATCCTCCATTGTCATATATTTTTCTATTTCTTTCTAATCTTTTATCTATGTTTTCATTAATACTTATTTCTGAAAAATTAGTACCTATTAACTCCTTAGAATCATAACCTAATTTTTCAGACAATGAAGTATTATATCCGATTATAGTCCCATCAACTTTAGAAATACAAATCAATTCTGAACTATTTTCAAATAAAAATTTATAGGAATCAATTAATAATTTATCCTCAATAGCATTTTTAACCTGCTTAGAAACATCTCTAATCGATATAAAATAGTTTATTGATTCTCTAATTGGAAAAGCGTTATAGGTTATTTCAAAAACCTCTTCGTTTGCGGATACTTTTTGAGTGTGTGATTGAAATGAAAAATCAATTTCTTCGAATAAGTAAATACCATTTACTTTAATCTCAGAAAGAGGATATTTTAGTAAATCTTTTCGAGCAGTTGCATTAATAAATCTTTTAAACTCATCATTAAAATCATTGATTACTAATTTATCTTCTTCAAATTTTGCTAGTAAAAGTATATCAGATGAATAATGAAAGAAATAATCAAAAACCTTTTGTTTAGTCTTTCCTTTTATAATATTTTCAACCCTATAAAATACTATGAAATAACCAGATACAATTAATGTAATATATAAAATTATTGCATTTAATCGACCAATTTCTATTTCATCAATAAATATTAATGAAGGGACATATATCAATGAAAAACATATTAAAAAGAAGTAGTACCTAGACTTTGTATTAATTATAAATATTACACCTAGAATAGATATAATGAATATTAGAAAGCTAGTAGGTGAAAAATTATTATCAATTAAAATATAGGTAATCGAACAAAAAGATAAGGTTATAAGAATAAAAGTATAGGAGAGTAAGTGTTTTCTTATTTTTTTTATAAAAAAAGATAAGATGAAGCCTCCCATGTAAAGAGCTGCAAGAAATAATTGAATTAAATAATCGAACTTAACTAAAGAATTATTTAACGAAATATTGGATAAAATAAGGGTAAGTATAGCTCCTACAAAGAGATAAATTTTAGCATAGTTGTATGATTTAAAGTACCGCTCTCGATTGGGTGTGGTAGTTCTAGGTTGAGATTTAGTCATCGGTTTATTTTCTCTTACGGTTATCTATCTTAAATTTCTTACCGTCTATTTTATATTCTTCTCCATCTTTATAATCTATGGAGATTAGTAATACTCCTTTTTCATCATATTTTTTCCAAGTTCCATCTTTCTCGCCATATGCAAAGCTACCTTCTTTTTTAATCTTACCATTAGGATACCACCATTTATGCTTTCCATCAGGTCTATCTTCTATATAGTTACCTCTAAAAATTAACTCTCCATTAGTATGATAATGAAGCCATTCACCATTTTTAGCACCATATATATAGGAACCTTTTTCAATATGATCATTTAATTCATAAATCCATTTTCCTTCTTTAAATCCATCGATGTATTCACCCTTTCGAATAGTAATTCCACTATCTGTTTTTTCAATGAGTTCTCCATCCTCATATCCACGTCTAAATTGCTCGAAACGCAAGGTATCACCATTTTCATAATACCATATCCAAGAGCCAATAGGTTTTCCGTTTGCATTATACTTTCCAACTTGTTCAGTATTCCCATTTTCGTAAAAATACTCCCATTTTTCATACTTCTTGTTGTCTAAGTATTCCCCTTTACTTTTAACTATTTTATTCGGATAATACTCTTTCCATACTTCTTGTTTTCTTCCCTTTTCATCAATAATACCACCTTCTGCTAGTAATACATCGTTTTGATAAATATCTGCCCTTAATACCCTTCCACTATCATTATAAAATTTATCAATCCCATCCTTTTGACCGATAGAATTATAGGTTGTTTCTTGTATAATTTTACCTTCATTGTTATACACCGGAATGATTTTAAAATTAATATCATTCTCGTCCGCTTCTTGAAGCACACCATCTACGTACAAATCTGCTTTTGTTAATTGGCCTTCTGGTGTGTAATATTTAAAATAACCATTTAATAAGCCATTTCGGTAAGTACGCTCAGATTTTACACGCCAATTGGGATAAAATTCTTTCCAAATTCCTTGTTGCTTTTGTTGTTTGTTATACCTATTTATTTCTTCTTTACTTACAATAAATCCTTTGTTAAACTCAGTTATTCCTGTTACTCGACCATCTTTCGCAAAATAAAAAGCTTTTCCTTGTTCTTTTCCCTGTTCGTAATAAACAATACTTTTTACGGTATTTGATGTATCGTTGTAATAGGAGGTACTTAGTCCATTTCTAACATCATTCACATAATAATCTTCTCTAATTTTAAAGATACTATCATAGGTGACTGATAATCCATTCTTTAAATCATTTACATAATTAATTGATTTTAATAAATTTCCATATTCTGAATAGAAAAACCATGTACTATCTAATTTAAAATCAACTCTATTTCCTTCTGACTTAACAGTTCCATTCTCAAAATAAGTGATCCAGTATCCATCTGGTTTTCCATTAATCAAAACACCGTGACTAGAGAGTTGACCTGACTCGTAAAAGAAAGGTTCATAGTTATCACTGGTTGTATCAACTGTTCCATATTGGGCAGATACATTTGCAGTTAAAAAAGTAAGGATGCTTAAAAAGTAAAAATTGGTTTTAAACATTATATAATATTATTTCTTTTTTTAAAATTTAAAATCTACTACTATTATTAAGGCGTTAACTCTGTTGAAAATAATACTTCACTTTTATAGGAATAGTTACTTTTACAAAGTAGTTAACAATTAGCTAACATTAAATATGGATTTAAATAATTGAGATTCTGATAATATGTAAAACTATTAACATATTATTAATATCGTTTATTATTCATAAATAAAATATAGAATCATCTTTTAATTTGGTTGGAACTTGGTGTATAACTCCACTTAAAAAAATGACAATTAACGATGATTTATTGAAACTTTTATACAGCTGGAATTAAAATTAAGTAAAGCAATTTTAATTTTGTTTAGTTATGAACGAAATTAAACCATTATTAACATCAGAATTGTCAATAAACTTAAATAAATGAAAATCAAAAAAATAGCTATTGGTGGTGATCACGCAGGCTTTCAATTAAAAGGTAAACTTAAAGAAGTATTGACAAAGAGTGGTGTCGATATTATTGATTTTGGTCCAGACTCAGAGGAAAGTTGCGACTATGCTGATTATGCGCATCCCTTAGCGGAAGCCGTGTCGAGTAAACAAGTAGAATTAGGTATTTTAATATGTGGGAGTGGAAATGGCATAGCTATGACTGCCAATAAGCACCAGCAAATACGAGCTGCTATTTGTTGGGAAGGAGAATTAGCTAAATTAGCGCGACAGCATAATGATGCAAATATTTTGGTTTTACCTGCCCGATTTATAGAAGAATCAGTTGCTGTAGATTGTGTGAATACTTTTATTTCTGAAGAATTTGAAGGTGGAAGACATTTAAGAAGAATAGAAAAAATACCAGTAAAATAAAAAAATGAAACAATTATTAGTTTTAGGGTTACTAACCCTATCGGCAGTTGGTTTTTCTCAAACCAACAAAGATGCTGCTTATAAAGTAGCGAGTACAATTTCTGCAGAAGATATGAGTGAACATCTCCATATTATTGCTTCTGATGAATTTTTAGGCAGAGAGACTGGAAAAGAAGGTCAAAAGATGGCCAAGGACTATTTGGTAAATTACTTTAAAAATTTAGGATTTAATGAAAGCCCCAATGGTGGATTTATTCAATCTTTTCCGCTTGTAGAACAACTATCAAATGGTATTTCTTTGAGCATTGGTGGTGAATCCTATCAAATGAATAAAGATTTTTATGTACGCCCTGACATTTGGCCAAATACCACGATTAAAAATGAGGTTTTATTTGTAGGTTATGGTTTGGAAGAAGATTATGAAAACCTAGATGTTTCAGATAAAACTGTAATCATCTTAGCTAAAAATTCTGCTGATTTAGAAAAGGAATGGACAACTGCTGATAAAATAGAGTTAGCTAAAGAAAATGGAGCTAAAGCAGCATTACTGCATTCTGAAAAATTTGAAGAAACTTTAGAAAAGTACGCACATTATTTTTCTAAGCCTCGCACAGCTTTGACTGATAAGGTAGATCAGAATCAATTTTTTCCTGTTTTTACTATTGGAGAAACTATTCTAGAGGATGTATGTAAATTGAATGGAGTAAAACTTAAGAAGTACCTTAAAAAAGGTAATTTAAAGAGTCAGACAGCATCGACATTAGAATTAATTATTAATAAAGAGACAAATGAACTGACAGGTGAAAATGTATTAGCCTATTTACCCGGTACTGATTATCCTGAAGAGATAGTTATAATAACAGCACATTACGATCACATTGGTACTGAAGGAGAATTAATTTTTAATGGCGCCGATGATGATGGAAGTGGAACAGTAGCATTAATGGAATTAGCAGAAGCATTTAAAATAGCTGCAAAAAATGGAAATGGCCCGAAACGAAGTATTCTGTTTATGCCAGTATCTGGAGAAGAAAAAGGTTTATTGGGATCTGAATATTATGCAAATAATCCTGTTTTTCCATTAGAAAATACAGTAGCCAATTTAAACATTGACATGATTGGTCGACTAGATAAAGCACATGCAGATAACCCTGATTATGTGTATCTCATCGGATCAGATAAATTAAGCTCTGGTTTGCATGAAGTAAGTGAAAGTATGAATAAAGCAACCATGAAATTGGAGTTGGATTATACCTATAACGATGAAAATGACCCTAACCGTTTTTATTATCGTTCAGACCATTACAATTTTGCAAAAAATGATATACCGGTAATATTTTACTTCTGCGGCGTACACGAAGATTACCATAAGGCGACAGATACGGTTGAAAAAATAGATTTCAAGAAGATGGAAAAAATTACCAAACTCGTATTTTTTACCGCTTGGGAACTAGCTAATAGAAATGAGCGAATAGTTGTAGACCAAGAAGCTACAGAATAAAAATAGATAGAATGAATTTAAAAACAGCAGCTGTACAGCTGCTGTTTTTTTATGGGCTAATTCCATTTGAAATAAAATTTAATTCTTAAGCCTGTGTTTTAATCTAAAGATGAGGTTAGTGATTGTATAAATGATTCGTCAACTCTATAATTTAGTTTAATTGCTTTTTTTGCATCGTTCAATGCTTCCAAATACAATCCTTTTTGCTGGAGTGTTTTTGCTCTCAAGAAGTAAGAAAGGCCGTCTTTTGGTAGATGTTGAATAGCTCTATCGAAATCAAATAGAGCAGAATCAACTTCTTGATCAGCCAAGTAATTTACACCACGATACCTATAATATACACCGTTATTTGGCTCTGCTTCAATAGCATTACTATAGTCAATTCTTGCTTTTTGTGGATCCCCTAATTGTTCATGTATTACACCTCTGTTCAGTAATGCAGTACCATATGTTGAATCCATAGAAATGACCGTATTTAAATACTTTAACGCAGCTTTTGGTTGTCCATTTATTCCTAAAATACGTGCAAGATTAACATAAGGTGGATGAAACTTTGGGCTGTGTAAAATGGCTTTTTTATAGTTGCTTTTAGCTAAATTCAACTGGTTAGAACTTTCATATAACTTTCCTCTCAGGTGATAAGCTGAACCAAAGTGAGGATAATGCAAAATACTTTTTTCTACATCTTCAAAAGCTTGATCCAACTTTTTATGTGTTAAAAAATACTCGGCTCTCGAATAGTAACCAAAGTAATCACTAGGGTATTCCTCAATAACTTTACTCCAAAGCGTATTTCCATTTTTCCAGTTTTTCGCGTATGAATAACTAATTGATGAAAACAGGGTTACCATTACACTAAATATTCCAATTGTGAAAAGACGACTAAATTTTCTCCTACTTATTAAATGATCAACAATACAAGCGATTAAAATGAATAGACCTAAATAGGTTACATAAGTATAGCGTTCTGCCATCATGGCTCTTCCTAGAGGGATTAATTGTAACAAAGGGATAAGGGTAACGCTAAAGAAAAGAATACCAAACAGCGCTATTTTCCATTTTTTGAGATAGGCGATTATACAAAAAACAATTAGAGCAGGAATTAGCAATAAAGAGGTATAATAATGTGTCGGAAAATTAGCTAAATCTTGAAAAGGAAAAGGATGAAAGGGAGATAAATTCATCGGTAAAACAACTTTTACCAGATAAACAATAAAGGAGTTGGTGGCAATTGCTATCCGATTAATTATAGGAAGAGAAACATTAGAAATAAATGCACCTTCTAATTGCTGCGTATAGAAAGAAATATAAACAAAAACACCACTCAAAGCAATGAATGGCAATTTATTAAATACATATCGAACGCTTATTTTTTTATCTTTTAAATAATCGATTAAGAACAAGTAAGCAGGAAAAACCATAGCTGTTCCTTTGGAAAGTAACGAGCAACTAAATAGGATAAAGCTAAGTACGTAAAAGGCTTTTCTTTTTCTGTTTGATTCACTTTCAGTATACAGCAAATAACTGATTAAGCCAAGCATTAGATAGGCCATGTGGAGGACATCTTTTCTTGCTGAAACCCACGCAACTGATTCTATATGCATGGGATGGATTCCGAATAGAATGGAGACTATAAATCCTACCCGATAGTTATTAAATAACTTAGAAATAAATAAGAATACAAGTACTGTATTCAATAAGTGCAGCAGTAAATTATGGAGGTGATAGGTAGAGGCATCTTTACCGGAAATAGCATGATCTACAGCTAAGGATAAAACGGTAAGCGGATGAAAATTTCCAACGACGTTAACTTCTTGAAAAATGGCTTTTATTCCGTTGAGGTCTAGTTTGGTTAATAGATTATTTTGTAGCACATATGCATCATCATCCCAATTTACCCAACCGTTATTGAGTGTAGGATAAAATGCTATAATTGTTATTATTATGGCAATTATCCAGGTGTACTTTTGAGATAAAATAGTTGGTTTATTCATCAATTTCTGGGCTTAATAAATAAACTTTTTATGCTGGCTATATTTAATGGAAACTCTAAAATAACATGGAGAAAGCTAAAAAACAGTGCAACTAGAAAGCCAATTTTGAAATCGTAAAAGAACAAACAAAGTAGAATAGCCCAAAAACTTCCAATAAAAATAGACCGTTTGATGGTAAGTGATTTATGCCAAAAAATGGTTGTTGTTTTAGAGAACCAGTTGAGGTAATGATAGAGGTAAATAAAAGAGATAAACATCATTAATCTGAGTTCTAGTTGCTCGTAAAAGTAGAAGCCCGTTCCATCAGATAGTCCAATAAATTTTGAAAATAGAACAGGTGCATGATGTAAATTATTGTCGATAAGGGTAGACTTAAAAAAATCGCTAAAAATGTAGTTGCTTGAATCAACAGGTATGACAATAAAAATGAGTGGAACCATTACGGCTAAACCAATGGACAAAAATCCTGGTTTACTTTTACTTTTTCTTGCCCCGTATAGCATGAATAGCAGTGTAAATAGGTAAACATGAATGACTGTTGGAATGAGTACTCCAATTAAAACAGCATATGTTTCGTAGGTATTCAAAAAGTAAGCCCCTCCTAAAGACAATAAGGTTACGATAATCCAATCTTTGGATTGTTTTACAAAATGGACCCCGATTGCTAGTAATAAACAGGTAAAAATTGCGCCATTTGAGTAGCTACTTATCGCTAATAAAAATGTAGAAATAGCAGTTTTTGACTCTAAATCGACAAACTGAAAATAAAGTCTCGGTAGTACGACTATTACCGAAGCTATGATAGCAATTGAAAGCCCTAATTTCTTTGAAAATGGGGTAAAGTAATTTTTACTACTGAGCCAATTAATTTCAGTTAGATAATGCAATGGTCCTAAAATAGCAAACGAAAGAATAAAAACTTTTAAAGGATAGAAATAAGCCAATATACCACATAGAATTACAAGCAGTGTATTAAGCCAGTCAATGCCATTTTTTATTTTAATAAAGTTGATGATAGATAAAAAGTTAAATTAAAATAGCTTGTTTGTATTGGTTAGTTCCTCAGATTTGTTTCAAAACAAAAGTATACTTTCATTAGGTTTAAGTAGTACAAATAAGCAAAATTTAAATCAATCGACATATGCAATTATTTTTATAATTTAACTCAACCTCAAATTGTTGTTGCCTGACTAAGGAACTAAAAATTTGATTGCGTTAAGAGAAAATGATGATAAAAGCATTGTTTAAATAGGTAACATTGAGGCACTATTTGTTCGAGGTCGTTTCAAACAGAGATTTGTTTTACGTGGATATACAAACTTCACTTCTCATAAATATACATTTTAACTCGAGCACATTTAGATTTATGTAATTTCGCCAATTTAGAATTCATTTTAGCGCACTGATGGAGAAGCAATCCGAAGATCATTTGAGTAAAGAAGACATTGATAAGTGCATTGCCCTTTTAGAGCAATTGAATACCAATAGCGGCCTTTTTGTTGAATTGTCAGAGAAGCAACGGATTGATCTAATGAAAGCTGCAGGAAAATTATCCAGACCGTCGAGGGATGAACTGAATAAGCGTAGAAAGGATACCAAGAAAGCGGCAAAGAGAAAGCAATTGGAAAGAGACCGACATGCCCGCAATAATACTGGTATACGAAGTGCTAGAGAAGCATCTGTCTTTGTTGCTCCCAAACTACTTGCTGATCATTTATTAACAGAAAAAGAGCCTAAAAAATTGGCTTCTCCTCGTAACTGTTATGTATGTAAAAAGATGTACGACACACTTCATCATTTTTACGATACCATGTGTCCTGATTGTGGTGATTTTAATTACGCTAAACGTTTTCAAACGGCGGATTTGACAGGACAAGTGGCGGTGGTGACCGGCTCTCGATTAAAAATTGGATATTACATCACTATTCAGATGCTGCGGTCAGGAGCTACTGTAGTAGCAACTACTCGTTTTCCTGTTGACTCGGCTGAACGGTTTGCAAAAGAAGAAGACTTCGACAAATGGGGTCATCGACTACACATTCACGGATTAGATTTAAGGCATATACCAAGCGTGGAGCTGTTTTGTAATTACATAGAGCATAAGTATGATCGATTAGATATTTTAATTAATAATGCTGCACAGACAGTTAGAAGGCCATCAGGTTTTTATAAACATTTGATGAACTCAGAGGAAACTCCTTATGAAAACCTTTCTCCTGCAGTTCAAGAATTACTTAAAGATCATCAATACTGCATCAATGAACTCGGAAATCACGAAGAAAAAGTAGCAGAAAGTCAAACAAACAATACGCTATCTGTTAGTTGGCATGCGCCTGATATTGGCATTGGACTTAAATCCTCAGCTCAGCTTTCGCAAATTCCTTACAGCTTCGATCATACGATTGCTCCTGAGGAAATATTTCCCGTGGGTAAGTTAGACGCTGATTTACAGCAAGTAGATTTAAGAAAAACCAATAGTTGGCGATTGCGATTGGGAGAAATAGAAACGCCCGAAATGATAGAAGTGCAGCTGGTCAATGCAGTTGCACCATTTGTGCTCTGTAATCGCCTTTCTAACCTAATGAAAAAGGAAAATACAGGTATGAAACATATCATTAATGTTTCGGCTATGGAGGGTAAATTTCATCGGTTTCATAAAGAAGATCGTCATCCGCACACCAACATGGCAAAAGCAGCACTAAACATGATGACACACACCTCAGCAGCAAGTTTTGCCAAGGATGGCATATACATGAATGCAGTAGATACCGGTTGGGTAACTGATGAAGATCCTGCTGAGTTATCTAAGCATAAAGAGGAAGTGCACGACTTTCAGCCACCTTTAGATATCGTAGATGGAGCTGCGCGTGTTTTAGATCCTTTATTGGATGGAATCAATAGCGGAAAGCACTGGTGTGGTAAGTTTTTAAAAGACTATATGCCTATAGACTGGTAAAAGTTAATCCTCTAGCGCATCCTGTATTTTTTTGTTCATCTTTTCCACGTATCTATCATAGTAACTTCCTGTGCTCGGCCCATAAAAACCAGTATGAATGGATAGAATATCCCCATTCTTTCCGATGAGAATGCTTGTAGGGTAAGACATGATGTGATTAAGCATGGGTAGCTTTTCTGCTGCTTGATCATCTCTGGTTGCGCCTGCCAGCAGTAAAGTGTAGGGCAAATTTAAACGCTCCTGCATCCGAGCTAAGTTAATGAGTGACTTTTCCTTTGTTTTAGCGCGCTCAAATGCTAGCGCAACTACTTCTAGGCCTTTTTGGGAATATTGTTTGTGTAATTGCTTAAAAAATATCGATTCGTCCATGCAGTTTGGGCACCAACTTCCCATTATTTGGAGTAACACTACTTTATCTTCAAATTGCTCGTCGGTCAGTTTTACGGTATCACCATTTAAATTTTCAAATTCAAAATATATTCTTGAATAACCTTCCTTGAGGTAGGTGAGTGAATCAGGATCTTTGAGTGAGGCAGATTCGTTGATCATTCCGCTAAAAGATTCTTGGTAATGACTTCCCGAATAGAAGGTTCCATCTATGATGCTATCTTCTACTGCAGCAATAAATAAAAATGCGTGCGAGCCATCAAAAGTTGATAAGTAAAGTGTTTGATTAATTAATTGACCTTCTAAATAGCGATAGTCTCCAGTTTCAGTCGCAAAAGACCCGCTCACCTGGCTACCGTTTTGCTCAAATAAGCCAATTGCCTTGTAGGCTTCATCTGTTCCTGCTCCAAAGGTTACTTCATATTTATTAGCTAGCTGAACATTCGTAGTAGGATTTGATTCAAAACGAAATATTTCTCCTTTTTTAAACTGCACCGGTAGGTAATAGTCTGCCGATTTGTAATAATTATACCATAATCCAGTTAAGGTACTATCGTCCTCTATCTTTAGTTTAAACTCCGAATCAAAAATTGCTGTTTTAACAAAAACAGAGTCTTCCGTGACGGTCACATCAGTAGTCGGAAGTTGCTCTTCCCCATTTTCAAATTGAAAAGTAAACGCACCTTTCTCTTTGATAATGGAAACATTGAATGGCATATCTACCCCTTCCTTTAGTTCCATTGTTGCTCGCCATTTCCCCGCGCTTAGGGTTGGTTTCTTATTTGGTTTTTCTGCTTGGTTACATGCAGAATTACCAATCAATAGTACTGCAATAAATGGGAGTAAAAGTTTATTTTCCAATGCTATAAATGTTTAATGCGTTCATACGGATACTGTCTCTGTGCTCATTTGACGTACTGAAGTCGTGGTTATACAAGGCGCCTTCCCATTCACCGTACATCGGGTTAGGCAATATGATGAGCTTATCACCAAAAAGTGGGCGAAAGTTTTTGACATGTTTTTTTCGTTCAATTACTGTAGTGTCATCAAATACCCCATTAAAATCACCCAAATTATCACCAAATAACAGAATGACTTCATATTGATCAGCAACTTTAGCGCGTCGTTCATCTTTGTTTGAAGTCGTACTTTTTAAGTAAAAATTTTCTTTTGCTACCGTGTCTACGCCCATATCTACCAAATTTTGATAGGTATCATCAAGCTCAGCTTCCATTCTGTTTGATATGAATATTACTTCTACATTTTTACTTTTTGCATATTGAATAAACTCTAACGCTCCTGGTACTAGATCGGCGCTTTGCATAGCAGTCCATTCCATCCAAGTTTTCTTAGCGTAGGTCATTTCATTTTTTATAAGGGTGGCATTGTAGGAAGAATTATCCAGCACCGTTTCATCCAAATCCATTACTACGGCAAGTGGCTTTTCAGGCGATGGATTATTGGCAACCAATTCATCTAGCCTTCGCTCACCGATGTTATACGCTTGATAACACAGCGCCGCATATTCTGCAGCATGTTGTTGCCAAAGAACTGCTCCTGTGCTATAGGCTGAGGGGTTGGTTTTAAGGGTCTCGGGAGCTGTTTGTTGTTCCTGTGGTTGATTACATCCAATTGCTAAAAATAATAAGGCGGTAATTAGAATAGTGGTGTTTAATTTCATGGTATGTTTACTTTTTCTCCTAGAAACTTAGGTTGAGTATTTAAAATATAGATATCTAATAAAACTTTTATTCGTGCAAACTGCTCTCGCAATTGTGTTTTAAATCCGCTTTGATAGGTTACATCCTCAGCATTATATCCAATGGCGTCTATTCCATTTTTTCTAGCGATAAAAATAGCCCTTTCATTGTGGAATGGCTGCGAAATCACAGTAAATTTATCTTGTCCAAACACTTTATGAGCTCTAATCATGGAATCAAAAGTTCTAAAACCTGCATAATCTAAGATGATTCGATCAGCAGGGATACCTCTTGACATTAGCTCGTTTTTGATGGTAATGGGCTCATTGTAATGGATGGTGGCATTGTCTCCGCTCACTAGTAAGTAAGAAATCTTGTTGCTGTAAAAGAGTTTTTCTGCTGCATCTATTCTATAGGTAAAGTAATTGTTTTCAGCGCCACTTGATAAATACTTGCTCGTGCCCAAAAGAACACCTACTTTATTGGATGGAATATCGATTAAATTGGCGTAAAGGTATTTTTGAGAATAGCTATAGACTATATAACTCGAAAAAATTACGATATACAGCGTAACCGTATAAAGCGTTAAACCGAAACGAAAAATGCGCATCACTTTATTTCACTTAACTCTTTTTCTGCAGCCTGTATGGTGACCTCACTTTTTTTAATCGCTGCATTAGTTGTTTCGAGGTCTGCTGCATTTTCTTTTTGCTTTAATTCAGCATCGGCAATGGATTGTTTCCATCGTTCTATATTTCGAATCAATCGCTCTTGGTCACGATTTAAGCTAGTTTGTTGACGGGTTAATTTTGCTTGCTCTGCTTTTGCTGCTTTTAATTTTTCCGAGGTACTTTCTTTGGATAAATTGTAAGCAAAACTGCGAACAATGCGCTTTAAATCAGAAGAGCTACCTGCGTCAATTGCTTTTCCTTCAACCATGGCACCTACTACTATCCGTGCAGTGCTGTCGTCAATACTTTCAGCCCTGAAATAAATAGTTTGCTCACCTGCTCCTGAAATTGGCAGTGTAGTGTTGTAGGCTACAAGTTCTGATTTACTGCTCTTTACTTTTCCATTATATTCTTTCATGTAGGATTTCCAGCCCTTTTCTATATCCGAAATAGTAGCATTGTAAATAGGTGCTTCTATTGTTTTAGAAACTGCTCCAACTACAAAATTGGATGCTGATACATTTACGCTTCTTTGGGCAAATGAAGCAATTGAAAAAATTACTGTAAATACGCTAATGAGTAATGTCTTCATGGTCGTTTGTTGAGTTTTGTTCTACAGAAGTTACACCTCCTGAGATGATTAGTTTCATAATGTCTGCGGACTTTGCATCAATGGGCTCTACAGATTTTCTAGGTACGATAACAACTTCTCCTGAAACAGCATACGAAAAAGGCAAATAAACCACTACTTTCTCACCATTTATGCCAATTTCTAGTGTATCTTCTTTTGTTACAAATCCCATGCGCTGGATGAGAGGATTTTCTTGTATGGTCACCAATACTGGTTTGCTAAACTGCTTTTTACTGCCTACAAATGCACTCATCAAATCCTTTATGGAAGTGTAGATGAGCTTGATTAGTGGCGTCCGCATAATTAATCGCTCAAATGGACGCAGCAATGCAGCAAAAAACGTGGAAAATAAATAACCTATCAAGGTGATAAAAACCAAAATAATAACAATCCCTAATCCTGGAATATCGATAGGTATCAGACTGTCAATGATAATAATAGATTCTATCACTACGTACAACGTAATCGCAATAGGCATTAAATACAAAAGTCCTTGCAGAAAATATTTAATAAGTGATTTAAACTTACCCTGCTTCTCAGGAAAATTTTCCAACGACGAATCACTCATGTAAGTTATTATTAGCCGACTGTTCAGTACGCTTTAAATAATCGTATTGCGATTTGAACCAAATGATTAATGTGTTTCTCTCTTGATCTGTTAATTGCGCATTAAAATGAGTCAGCTTATACGACCAAAGCGGCATTTCTCCTTCTTCTACTTCCTCAAAGCATTCCTCTAATTTGTGAATTGCTTTTTTGCTACTGTATGTTCCCCATTTGCTAAAGTTGAGGTGCTCTCTTCCCTCTTCTATATGATCAGCGAGCCACCACGAAACAGGCGCAATTTCACTGTAAAAAGGATATTTAGTTTGATACGAGTGACAATCGTAACAGGTGCTTTTAATAAGCAGTTGCACCTCTTTCTTAGCTACGTGATGATTAAAAAAATCATCTGCTTTTTGATGATCTGGAACGGACGTATCAATTCGAAAAAATTGAAAAATCACTAAAATCAATACAACACTTAATCCTATTTTCTTCTTCATGTATTACTTTTCTAATAAATCTGTCCATCCTCCACCATTGGTACAATCTATTCCAAATTGTTTAAGGTAGTTGGTTGCTTCTCCGCTTCTGTAACCACTTTTACAAACCAAAGTAACGGGCTGTGACAATTGTTTAAATTCTTCTACGCGCTCAGGCACTTCATTTAGTGGAATATTGATACTTCCTTCCAAATGACCTTGCTTAAACTCCTCAACTGTTCTAACATCTACAACTGTTTTCATCATGTAAATTATTTAAGGCGTTTTGCCATTTTTATATATTCTATTAAGTCAACGGGTACATTATTTACTTTTTCCGTGTCCCTCAAATTTCCTAATCTTACAAATATCAGTTCTTCTTTTGGCAATACCACTATATATTGTCCTAATATTCCTCTAGCATAATGAATTTCTTCGCTATCATATGTTGTTTGCCACCATTGGTAACCATAATAATTCACCGTTCTTCCTTTTTCATCAGGTACATTTACAGGTTTTTTACTAGCGAGAATATAAGACGCAGGGATGAGCTGTTTGCCTGAAAAATAACCATTTTGATGGTAGAGTTTTCCAATTTTAGCAAAATCCCTCGCATTACTGTAAAAGCAACAAAACGCTTTTTCTCTGCCGTCTAGTTGATCTAAATTCCAAACCCCATCATGTCTTGAACCAGTCGGTTGCCATATGCTTTCACTAAAATAGTCGCTCACTTTTTTACCAGTAGCTTCTTCAATAATGAAACTCAGCAGAAGTGTATTTCCTCCTTGGTAAGCCCACATAGTTCCTGGCGAACCTACCAATGGCTTCTCAATGGTTAGTCCATACAGGTCGTTTCCATAGTAAGCCTTAGCCATAAAGCCAAATGGATCTCCATAGCTCTCACCGAAGTCTATTCCTGAGGTCATTTGAAGTAAGTGTTTTATGGTAATGTTCTTTCTTTCATCAGTGTCAAATTCAGATAAGTAATTGGCTACGGGTTCATCGGTGCTTTTGATGTAGCCATCTTGAATGGCCGCCCCAATTAATAAGCCGATAAATGATTTAGCTACTGAAAAAGTATTACTTAAACTAGAATCGGAATAGCCATCCCAATATTTTTCGAATAAAATTGTATCATTTTTGATAACCAAAAAGGCTACTGATACATATTTCTGATGAATCGCTTCTTCTTCCGCTGATAATGAATTCTCACGCTTTTTGTTGTCAACTTCTCCCCATTCGAAGGGTTGATCAGCAGCCTTTACGGTACGATTATGAAAAATGGTATGCTCACTAATTGATGGTCCTTTTCTTCCTTTCAGATACGTATTCCCAACAGCCTTAATCAAATGACCGTTACCGCTCATAAAAGCAAGTAAACAAGCTAAGCCGATTATGCCAATAAGTGTAAATATTGAATAGATTACCTTTTTCATAGCAAAGGCAATTTAAGCAAATTAAATAGTAGACAGAAAATTCTTGAGTCCTGTAATCACATTAACCTCTACTGGATCGACTTTTTTAATATCAGCAATATAGAATGAAATCCAGTCTTCCAAGTGTATGTGATAGATGTAGTTTTCTAATAGTGAATTACCTTTCGAATGAATTTCGATGATATGATCGGTATATTGACTAAGAATATTCTCTTTGTTGTAATCCATTCGTTTTTGATTACGAATGAAATCGTTATTATTTCTGAGTAATATAACTACATGGTCGTTATTTTTTTCCGTCCAACCAACAAGTTCATTGTGGTTCATTTCAGGAATGACATGGTGCCAACAAAGCATTTTTCCATTTTCATTAATTTGCTGTCTAAATCGCGTAGCCACTCCATTCATCAATGCATCAGCATAAATGATGGGCGTTTTATTGATTAATTTTTCAGCAATCGCTTTTGCTTCTTTTTGAATATGCTGCTCCTCCTGGTCAATCAGTTTAATTGCTTCATAAATTTCATCCCTATGATTGGTTGGAATAATGGAATAGTAAGCCAATACTTGAATAATTTGAGGAAACGAAAGACCAAACGCAGCCCTAGGAGGTAAGTCTCCTGGTATTTGAATATAATTAAGGTTGTTTGATTTTGCGATGTCTATGAAACGGCCACCTGAACTAATAATCACTATCTCAGCACCTTTTTCTTTAGCTGCTTCATACATCATTAATGTTTCTTCCGTATTTCCGGAGTATGAGCAGCAAAGTACCAATGTTTGCTTGTTAACAAACGCTGGTATGAGGTAATTTTTATTGACCGTAATTGGGCATGTTGCAGAGTTGCTTACTAGCTCTGTAACAATTGTTCCACCTATACCTGAGCCTCCTAAGCCACAAATTAATACATTGCTGAATTGCTTTGTATTTTTAGTAAAAGTGGTTGATTTTGCAATTTCTAGCGCTTGAGATAAATGCTTGGAAAAATCAGCAATTAAATGGTCCATCATGATTCATTCGAATTTAGCCTACAAAATAACAGAAAAAAAAACTAGGTTATCAAATGCAGCACGTTAGAAAATAGTATTCTTTGGTAGATTTAATATCTTTGCGCAAAATTTTAGAAGCCACAGATGCAAAGAGAACTTTCAGAACAAGAAATTGTAAGAAGAGACGCCTTAAAAAGAATAAAAGAGTTAGGCATAGATCCGTATCCTGCAGATTTATTTCCAGTAAATGTAACTGCAAAAGATATTCACCAAAATTATGAGCGTGATAAACTATCGTATAAGGCTATCTGCATTGCAGGTCGTCTTATGGGAACTCGTGTGATGGGGAAGGCCTCTTTTTCTGAAATACAAGATGCAACTGGTAGAATTCAGGTGTATGTTAACCGCGACGAAATATGCCCAGGAGAGGATAAGACGTTGTATAACGAAGTGTATAAAAAGCTGCTTGATATTGGAGATATTGTTGGAATTAAGGGATATGTGTTTACAACGCAAGTTGGTGAGATAACGATTCACGCCACAGAACTGGTTTTGCTAACCAAATCGTTGCGCCCTATTCCGATTGTAAAAACCGACAAAGAAGGAAATATACACGATGGTTTTAACGATCCAGAAACACGATATCGACAGCGATACGTTGACCTTATCGTTAACCCTCAGGTTAAAGATGCCTTTATCAAGCGAACGCAGTTGACCAACTCTATGCGCAGTTACTTGAATAATAAAGGGTACATGGAGGTGGAGACGCCTATTCTTCAACCAATTTATGGTGGAGCCGCTGCTCGTCCGTTTAAAACACACCACAATACCTTGGACATGCCACTTTATTTGCGAATTGCAAATGAGTTGTACTTAAAGCGATTAATTGTAGGTGGGTTTGATGGCGTTTACGAATTTGCGAAAGATTTTAGGAATGAAGGGATGAGTCGTTTTCATAACCCGGAGTTTACACAAATGGAGCTTTATGTGGCCTACAAGGACTACGAATGGATGATGAACTTAGTGGAGGAGATGGTGGAAAAAATAGCCATGGATATTCACGGCAAAACTGAGGTTCAAGTAGGTGAAAACATGATTAATTTCCAGCGTCCTTGGAAACGGTTTACCATGTATGGTGCAATTGAGCATTTTACAGGTGTTGATGTTTCTGAAATGACGGAAGAAGAAATGAAAGCAACTGCTGAAAAATTAGGCGTAGAAGTAGACGAAA
The DNA here is from genome assembly GCA_965660325.1 of uncultured Acidiluteibacter sp. GTDB lineage: Bacteria > Bacteroidota > Bacteroidia > Flavobacteriales_E > Vicingaceae > Acidiluteibacter. The sequence continues at coordinate 34,307 of CBFHZL010000006.1, read as the reverse complement.
CAATGGGTCGTGGAAAACTAATCGATGAGATATTCGGAGAGTTCTGTGAGCCTAAATTGATTCAACCTACCTTTATTACCGACTATCCGGTAGAAATGTCTCCGTTAGCGAAAAAGCATCGAGATAAAGAAGGTTTGGTAGAGCGATTTGAAGCCATTTGTAATGGTAAAGAAATCTGTAATGCCTTTTCAGAATTGAACGATCCAATTGATCAGCGAGAGCGATTTGAAGAGCAACTAGAGCTTGGAAAGCGAGGAGATGAAGAAGCAATGGTGCTTGATGAAGACTTTTTAAGAGCTATCGAATACGGTATGCCTCCTACGGCTGGTTTGGGTATTGGTATCGACCGATTGTCCATGATTATGACCAATTCAAATTCGATTCAAGACGTGCTGTTTTTCCCTCAGATGCGACCTCAGAAGAAGGAAAAAGTATTGGTTTTAAATGAGGAGGAAAAAGCAATCATTGCATATTTAAAAACAGCGAAGGTGATAGAAATTGCTGCGGCGAAAGAAGCTATTCAGGCGTCTACTGGCATCAGTAATAAAAAGTGGGATAAAAGCCTCAAAAACCTGAGAGAAATGGGCGCCATCAACATTGCAAAAAATGCAGAAGGGCAAGCAGAAATTACTATCTTAGAGTTGTAAATTAGGTTTATTAAATTCATTGGCTTTTAGCTATATTTGATATCTATGGAAACAAATACACCAAAGAATGTAGCCGTAATTGGCGGAGGAAGTTGGGCTACAGCCATTGTTAAGATGCTGTGCAATAATATAGAGGGAAAGGTGTTTTGGTGGATGAGAAATCCTGATAAAGCCAATTATATCAATAAATATCATCATAACCCGAGGTATTTATCATCCATCCAATTTGAAAAGGACAAAATTGCTGTGAGTAACAACTTGGAGGAGGTATTGGATTCTTCTGAGTGGATCGTAATGGTTACTCCTGCTGCCTTTTTATCTGATGTGTTTGAAGGTAAAGGTTCATTAGGGCTAGAAAATAAAGTTATTTTTTCGGCAATTAAAGGGATTGTTCCTGAATATCATGCAATACCTGCAAGGTATTTTCATAAGCAATTCGGCACACCTTATGAAAATATAGGTATTATTTGCGGGCCTTGTCATGCAGAGGAAGTTGCATTAGAGCGACTTTCGTATCTAACATTTGCTTGTCAGGACGAAGAAAAAGCTGCTACGATGGCAAGTATGTTTGAATGCAGATACATTAAAGTTTCTACTTCAGATGACCTTTTTGGAACTGAGCTGTCTGCAGTTTTGAAAAATGTATATGCTGTTGCAGCAGGTATTTGCCATGGTTTAGGATATGGCGATAATTTTCAAGCTGTGCTTATTGCTAATGCGATTCAAGAGATAGAGCGTTTTGTAGATGAGGTAAATCCTGTGCACAGAGATGTGAAGTCTTCAGCCTATTTAGGTGATTTATTAGTAACTGCCTACTCACAGTTTTCTCGAAACAGAACCTTTGGTAGCATGGTCGGTAAGGGCTATTCAGTGAAGTCTGCCCAATTTGAGATGAACATGACTGCTGAAGGCTATTATGCTGTAAAAAGTATCATTGAAATCAATAAAAAGTTTGAAGTAGATATTCCAATTGCAGAAGCAGTCTATAGAATTCTATATGAAAAGATTAGTCCAGTTATCGAAATGCGGATTTTAACTGATAAGTTGACCTAATGAAGATCTTTATTCGTTACTGCTTCCGTCTTTTTCAAAATAATCGGTAATCAGTTTTGCCTTACTGAAGCCTACAATTTCTTCTAAATCCTTTCGTGGTGTTTCCTTAATTCGTTTAACAGATTTAAACCGTTTTAAAAGTTCTGTAGCAGTTTTTTCTCCAATGCCTTTAATATCGTAAAGCGCTGACTTTATAGCAGTTTTCGACCTTCTGTTTCGGTGATGAGTAATTCCGAATCGGTGTGCCTCGTTCCTCAGCTGTTGGATAACTTTTAGGCTTTCTGACGTTTTCTTTAAGTACAATGGCAAGGAGTCACCCGGGAAAAAGATTTCCTCTAGACGTTTTGCAATTCCTACGATAGCAATTTCTCCTCTTAAATCTAATTTTTCAAGTGCTTTTAATGAAGCTCCAAGCTGCCCTTTTCCGCCGTCAATTACTATTAACTGAGGTAATGATTCGTTTTCTTCTTTCAAGCGCTTATATCGTCTGTAAACGACCTCTTCCATGGAAGCAAAGTCATCGGGACCTTCTACTGTTTTAATGTTAAAGTGGCGATAATCTTTTTTAGAGGGTTTAGCATTTTTAAAGACCACACATGCTGCCACTGGGTGAGTGCCTTGAATGTTTGAGTTATCAAAACATTCGATATGCCTTGGGAGTTCTTTTAACCGGAGGTCCGACTTTATTTGTTCTAAAATTCGCTTAGTATGCCGCTCAGGATCGATTCGTTCGGCTTGCCTTCTGTGTTCTAATCGATAGAATTTCGCATTTCTTTCCGATAATTCTAGCAGCTTTTTCTTATCTCCTCTTTGGGGTACAGTGTAGTATGAGTTTGGAACATTAAAGTCGAGCTCCATGGGGACAATAATTTCTTTTGCGTCAGAAGCATATCGTTCCCGAAGTTCTAGTATACCAATTGCAAGCAACTCTTCATCTGTTTCGTCTAGCTTCTTTTTAAGTTCTACAGTATGCGCTTGCACAATGGCACCGCTAACCACTTTCATGTAATTTACAAACCCATACTTTTCATCACTTTGAATCGAAAAGACATCCACATTGTTTATGATCGGACTTACTACAGTACTTCTATTTTGAAACTTTTCTAAGGCATCTAACTTCTTCTTGATTTTGTGCGCGTTTTCATAGTCGAGCGCCTCAGCATAAGATTTCATCTGCTCTTTTAGTGTCCTGCTAATGTCGGTTACATTTCCTTTGATGATGTTTCTAACTTCTTTGATATTCGAGTTGTATTCCTCTTCCTCTTGTAGCCCCTCGCACGGACCTAGGCAGTTACCAATATGATATTCTAAGCAGGTTTTAAATTTATATTGTGCAATATTTTCAGGCGTTAAGGCATAATTACATGTTCGAATAGGGTAGAGCTTTCTAACAAGCTCTAAAACCGTATTCATCATTTTTACAGATGCATAAGGACCATAATATTCTGACCCATCTTTAATTTTAGTTCGAGTAGGGAATACGCGAGGGAAACGTTCATTTTTGATACAAATCCATGGAAACGTTTTATCATCTTTCAATAAGACGTTATATCTCGGTTGGTATTTTTTGATGAGGTTGTTCTCCAAAAGAAGTGCATCCAGCTCAGTAGAGACTATGATATATTTGATATCAGCAATCTTTTTTACCAACACACGGGTCTTGCCGCTTTCGTATTTGTCTTTGTTGAAGTAGGAGCTAACCCGATTTTTAAGGTTTTTCGCTTTACCAACATAGATGACTTCACCTGCAGCATCAAAATACTGATAAACCCCTGGTTTCTTAGGAGCACTTTGAATAATATTTTTTAGGTGATCATTCGGCATCTTACAAAATTACAAAGAGTAAATGGAAGGAAAATATTAATATTGCCGCCAAATACTGCTAAAAACAAACATTTTGTAACGAGCATTGTTTCATCTTTTATTGAATTGAATTAGTAATTTTTATAATGGCAAAGTACAATATAAAAGATCTTGAGAAACTAACAGGGATTAAGGCACACACCATAAGAATATGGGAAAAGCGGTATGACCTCATCCAACCAGATAGAACAGAAACTAACTTTCGCTTGTATAATAATGATCAACTTAAAAGGTTGCTCAATATTTCTATTCTCAACCGAGCTGGTCTCAAAATATCTAAGATTGCAAAATTAAAGCAAGAAGAAATTGCTCGCCAAGTAGCTGAGCATTTAGATACCGATACTGATACTATTTTTAAAATTGATAGTTTGATTCAGCCTTTAATGGATTTGGATGAACCTTCATTTGTACGCAAAATGAGTGCTTTCATAACTGAGTTAGGGATGGAAGAAACCATGATCCAGATTATTTATCCATTCCTGGCAAAGGTGGGCTCTTTATGGTTAACAGATACCATATCTCCTGCTCAAGAACACTTTATCAGTCATATTATTCGGCAAAAGTTAATAGTTGCCATAGATCAATGCAATGATATACATCCTGAAGCTAGAACATTTCTACTATACCTTCCGGAGCATGAGATGCACGAGTTAGGGTTACTTTTCTTATACTACGCAATTCGTAAACGTGGACACAAGGTTTATTATTTAGGACAATTTGTTCCATATGAAGACGTACAAAAAATCTTAAAAGATCATCCTGAAATTAATTATGTGGTAGGTTCATTTACTGCACCCATGGACGATACAGAACTTCAAGAATATTTAAATCAGCTAAGTAAAGACGCGAAGGGTAAGAATGTAATTGTTTCCGGATATCAAATTGAGAATTCTCCTTTAAAGCTGCCTTCGAATGTTAAAACCTTCAAAAAGGCTTCAGGTTTTATTAAACACCTCGAAAAAGCCATGTTGTTTAACTAAATTTCAGATTAGTTACTTTAACTCTCCATCAAAATCAACTACACTGTTGTATTTTTTGGATATGGCTATGAATTAAACTTTAGTCTTTGTTTTACCATCTTGCTAAATTGGTTTAAAAGGATGTCTGCCTCCAATAGGCTTTAAACTTTCACAACTTATAGAATCTAAAATTCTCCGAGGGACCTTTTTGATACGCAAAAAGCCTCTCGAAAGTAAAAGTGTTTAATTAAATTAAATAAATCTTAAACAGTATAAGTTATTTTAAGTAAGTTACTTAAGTCTTTTTTTGAAAAAAATTAACATATTTTTTACAAAAAATTAAGTGTTGCAACATCAAATATGTTTAATAATTTTATACATTTGTTGAACAAAACAAACAAAACCACGCAACATGACAGCAATAGAGTTTAATAATCAGATAGTTTCTTTACAAAATCCTTTAAAGTTTTTTGCACTAAAATTAACAGCTGACAATGAAGACGCGAATGATTTATTACAAGAAACCTTGTTAAAGGCATTAAAATACAGAGATAAGTTTGTTGATCCAACCAACTTGAAGGCATGGTTATATACCATCATGAAAAATACGTTCATCAATAATTATCGAAGAGCTTCAAGAAAGAAAACTATCATCGATACTACCGATGAGTCATATTTCTTAAATCTACCGAAATCAACTAATGATGAGTCTCCAGATTCAGCGTTAAGATATGAAGAGATAAAAAAAGAAGTGGATCGTTTGGATGATGATGTTCGCATTCCTTTTGATATGCACAACAGTGGATATAAATACAAAGAAATTGCCGATGAGCTAGAAATGCCAATTGGTACGGTAAAGAGTAGAATTTTTTTAGCGCGCAAAAAATTAACGTCTGCTTTAGAAGATTACGCTTAGTTTTGAACTCATGACTAAACGAATTGCTGTAATAGGATCAGGGTTTTCATCCCTATCAGCTGCTTCTTACCTTGCACAAGCTGGATATAAAGTAGAAGTTTTTGAAAAAAATGAACAAACCGGTGGACGGGCTCGTCAGTTCAGTTCTGAAGGATTTAAATTTGATATGGGTCCAAGTTGGTATTGGATGCCAGATGTCTTTGAATCATACTTTAAAGATTTTGGTAAAAAGCCTTCAGATTATTACAATTTAAAACGGTTAGATCCTTCCTACGTTATTTATTTCCAAAACGGAGAAAAGTGGAATATTCCTGCTGATTATTTCGAGTTTAAACAATTACTGGAATCCAAAGAAGAGGGAGCAGGTAAACAATTGGATCGATTCTTAGCTGACGCGCAATACAAATATGAGGTTGGTATAAACGATTTGGTTACTAAACCGTCATTATCCATTACAGAATTTATTGATTGGAGAGTGATTGTCGGTTCATTGCAATTGAACTTATTCAGCTCTTTCAGCAGTCACGTTAGAAAATATTTCAAGCACCCAAATATTATTGAGCTTATGGAGTTTCCGGTACTTTTCCTAGGAGCAAAGCCGGCTAAAACTCCTGCTCTTTATAGTTTGATGAATTATGCAGATATTAAATTAGGAACATGGTATCCTGATGGAGGCATGTATAAAATAGTTGAAGGCATGACGTCTTTAGCGGAAAGTTTAGGCGTAAAGTTTCACCTAAATGCAGAGGTAACAAAACTCCACGTTGAAAATAAAAAAATCACTGAGTTTACAGTAAATGGCAAATCGCATCAGTTTGATGTGGTTGTTGGAGGTGCAGATTACAATCATATTGAACAGCAATTGTTAGATAAGGAACACCGCAGATATGATGAGGCATATTGGAACAACAGAACAATGGCGCCATCTAGCTTAATTTATTATTTGGGCTTCAATAAAAAAGTAGATGGATTGGAACACCATAACTTATTTTTTGATGAGTCATTTGAAACACATGCCGACGAAATTTATGAAAACCCAAAATGGCCGAAGAAGCCTTTGTTCTACGTTTCTTGTCCATCGAAAATAGATAAAACAGTAGCACCTGAAAATGGGGAAAATTTGTTTGTCCTTATTCCTACAGCACCTGACCTTAAGGATACTCAAGAGCATCGAGAAAAATATTTAGCTATCGTTTTTGAACGAATGGAACGCCTATTGGGTCATTCTTTTAAAGACAATTTAGTATATTGTCGTTCGTATGCCCATGCAGATTTTACTGAAGACTATCACGCATTTAAAGGTAATGCTTATGGTTTGGCAAATACGCTGAAGCAAACAGCAATATTCAAACCTTCTATGGTTAATCCAAAGGTGAAGAATTTGTTTTATACCGGCCAATTAACGACTCCCGGGCCAGGAGTACCCCCTTCTTTAATTTCTGGAAAAGTAGTGGCAGAGTTGATTCAAGAAAAAGTAAACTAATAGCTATGAAATCGATCTACGATAAAATTTCTTTTAAGATAAGTAAGCAGGTTACAAATGCTTACAGCACCTCTTTTTCATTAGGTATTTATATGCTTAGCAAAAAAATACATGATCCCATTTATGGTATTTATGGATTTGTTAGGTTAGCAGATGAGATTGTTGACACTTTTCATGATTTCAATAAAAAAGAGCTCTTAGATGAATTTAGAGAAGATACTTATAAAGCAATAGAACAAAAAATTAGTTTGAATCCTGTATTACAAGCATTTCAGATGGCGGTAAATGAGTTCTCCATTGAGCGAGAATTAATAGACGCTTTCCTTTACAGCATGGAGATGGATTTAGAACAAAAGGAGCACGATCAAGAAAGTTTTGAAAAATACATATTAGGATCTGCAGAGGTGGTTGGCTTGATGTGCTTAAGGGTTTTTTGTCAAGGAGATGAGAAACAATACCAATATTTAAAGCCGTCCGCTATGAAATTGGGAGCTGCATTTCAAAAAATCAACTTTTTACGCGATCTTAAAGCCGACTTTAAAGAGATGGGTAGAAGTTATTTCCCCGGTATCGATATCAATACATTTACTGAGGAAAGCAAGCGTGCTATTGAAGCGGACATCGATAAAGATTTTAAAGAAGCATACATAGGTATTAAACAATTGCCTTCTAATGCTCGTTTCGGAGTATACACGGCATACGTATATTACTACGCCTTATTTAGAAAGATTCAAGCGACACCTTCCTCCACAATACTAAGCGAACGTATTCGTATTCCAAACAATAAGAAATATCAACTGTTAGTAGGTTCATATATTAAGCATAGTTTTAACTTATTGTAATTATGAATCCACACGTAATATTAGTTGATAAAAATGATCAGCCATTAGGCATAATGGATAAGTTAGAAGCACATGAAAAGGGGCTTCTTCATCGAGCGTTTTCTGTATTTGTTTTTAATGATCAGGGGCAATTAATGGTGCACCAAAGGGCACTTACGAAATACCATTCCCCAGGATTGTGGACGAATACCTGCTGCAGTCATCAGCAAAAGGGAGAAACGAGTCTAGAAGCTGCACACAGAAGACTAGAAGAAGAAATGGGTTTTGACTGTGATATGGAAGAAATATTTGAATTTGTTTACCGCGCGGAATTTTCTAACGGACTTACAGAGCACGAATACGATCATGTATTTATTGGCCATTTTAATGAATTACCAAACATCAACCCTGACGAAGTAAATGCTTGGAAGTGGATTGATCCTAAAGAGTTGTCGGCTGATTTACTCGCTAACCCATCTGCCTACACTGAATGGTTTAAACTAAGTTGGGAGCGAGTAATGCAGTATCAACTGGAGCGGGCAGCTTAGCATTCAAAGCAACTTTATGCATTTTATTGAACCAATTTCCTGATATTTTACTGAATTGAGTCGACGTTAAACTTCTCAAACCCTTATTTAGTAAAACAATTTTGTAGTATCATTAAAACAGGGTAATTCCCTTTTTTTATTTGGTTTAGTTGATGCTACTGACTAAAAATGATTGCTTTAGGCTTGCTTTAAGAATTATTACAATATCCTTGTTTCCCTGTTTTTTGTATCAATAGCTTTAATGTATTTCAGGCAAAATTATTAAACAATCAGTGATCACTTCTGTTACCTTAAAAAACGAATAATATGAGCAAAACATACTTGATCGTCGGGGGTACTTCCGGCATAGGAAATGCAATTGTAAAACAATTGTCTGCTGCAGGAAATAAGGTTATTGTGGCATCTAGAGAAGAAAAAAACTTAGATGGAATAGATAGCGTAACCTTTCAGCAATTAGATGTAAATGGCTCAGTCGAGCTTAACTTACCCGATTCAATCGATGGCTTGGCGTATTGTCCAGGTTCGATTAACTTGAAACCTTTTCATCGAATTAAAGAAGAAGACTTTATGGCTGAGTTTCAGCTTAACGCTATTGGGGCAGTTAAAGTTATTCAGCATGCATTACCAAAATTAAAGAAGGCAGATAATGCATCAATTGTGCTTTTTAGTACTGTAGCAGTTCAAACAGGATTAACTTTTCATACTTCTGTAGCAATGGCTAAAGGAGCACTAGAAGGTTTGGGACGTTCATTGGCATCAGAATTAGCTCCTAAAATACGTGTAAACTTAGTTGCACCATCTTTGACGGATACACCACTTGCTAACAGTCTTCTTTCATCTGATGAGAAGCGAAAGGCCAATGCAGACCGCCATCCACTTAAGAAAATCGGTACCACCGATGACATA
>CBFHZL010000006.1:0-25013 GCA_965660325.1 uncultured Acidiluteibacter sp. | reverse complement strand
TGCCAATGCGGCAGTTTATCTTTTAACGGATCAATCTTCATGGATGACAGGCCAAGTGTTGCATGTTGATGGCGGAATGAGTAGATTGAAATAATGAAAAAATACTATACGAGCGCCGATATCGCTGAAATGCCTCAGCGATATCGTGCTAACTTTATCAATTCAATTGCAGGGTTCAAAGCGTTAAATCTCGTTGGAACGGTCAATAAAGAAGGCAAAACCAATCTTGCTCCTTTTAATTCTATCGTCCACATTGGGGCAAATCCCCCACTGATTGGTATGATTTCACGACCAGACTCTGTTGACAGGCATACGCTTGCTAACATAAAAGAAACTGGGGTGTACACCCTTAATCATGTGCACAGTGAGATCATCAACCAAGCACACCAATGTGCTGCAAGATATGAGCTTGAAGAGTCTGAGTTTGAAAAAGTAGGTCTAACGGCTGATTTTATAGATGGAATAAAAGCCCCATTTGTGAAAGAAAGTCACATAAAACTAGGATTAGAGGTACGTCAAATTACACCAATTGAATTAAATGGTACGATATTGGTCATTGGTGAGGTAGTTGCAATTAATATAGCGGATAATGGAATTTCTTCTGATGGATCTATCGATCTTGAGCAATATGATACCACTACTGTGGTTGGTTTAGACACTTACTATCAGCCTAAAAAGTTGAAAAGACTATCTTATGCAAAGCCTGATGAACCGCTAAATGAAATAAAATGAGTCAAGAAAAAGTCGCTATATTTTGGTTTAGAAGAGATTTAAGATTGCAAGATAATGCAGGCTTACATGCTGCGTTATCAGGTGATCATCCGGTTCAACCCATTTTTATTTTTGATGAGCATATTTTAGCTGATTTGGAAGATAAGTCGGATCCTCGAGTTTCTTTTCTTCACCAAGAATTGGACGCAATAAATGAAGAACTTCACAGTAAAAATACATCGTTGGCAGTTTATCACGGAGAGCCTATGAAGGTATGGAAGCAGCTCACGAAAGATTTCAATATTGCAGCCGTTTATACCAACAGGGACTATGAACCATATGCAACAAAAAGAGACCAAGATGTAGCAGATTTTTTATCTAGTGAAGGTGTTGACTTTAATACATTTAAGGACCAAGTTATCTTGGAGCCTTGGGAGGTGCTAAAAAAAGACGAAACCCCTTATTTGGTATATACGCCATACAGTAAAATGTGGAAGAAGGTCGTTCAGGAAAAGGATTTTGAACCGTACTCTTCGGCATTGTATTTTGATAATTGGAATGTTTCTTCATTTGATTTTCCAACCTTAAAATCAATTGGCTTTGAGCCAACAACCATTGCTATACCCAATAAAAGATTGACTGATCATACCATGGAGGTGTATGCAGATGAACGCGACTTTCCTGCAAAAGACAGTACAAGCAAATTGGGCATTCACCTAAGATTTGGAACAGTAAGTGTTCGTGAGATTGCTGCAAGAGCGAGAAATAAAAGTGAAGTATTCTATTCTGAGCTTATTTGGAGAGAGTTTTTCATGATGATTTTGTACCATTATCCGCATGCGGTAACCAACAATTTTAATAAAAAATATGATGCGGTTCCTTGGCGGAATGACAAAGAGGAATTCAAAAAATGGTGCGAAGGAAAAACTGGCTATCCGATGGTGGATGCCGGAATGCGGGAATTAAATGCCACTGGATATATGCACAATCGTGTACGAATGATTACCGCTGGTTTCCTCACCAAGCACCTATTAATCGATTGGCGATGGGGAGAAGCGTATTTTGCTTCTAAGTTGCTCGATTATGAATTGTCGGCAAATAATGGCAACTGGCAATGGGCAGCTGGAACAGGTGTAGATGCTGCTCCTTATTTCAGGGTTTTTAACCCAACTGAGCAAATTAAAAAGTTTGATAAAGATAAAATTTATCAAAGACGATGGATCAAAGAGCTGGGTACTGATCGTTACCCTGACCCAATGGTAGAGCACAAGATGGCACGCGAACGTGCAATAAAAACCTACAAAGATGCTTTAAACGGTTAGTAATCGATTTTAACCGTTTAAATACTATTAACATTTTAACTCCTTTGATAATCCTACCTTTGAGTCCTGCCTCTTCCCTGAGGCAAACTATTTTATTATGAACAGCTTGCTTTTTCAAAGCAGGTATAAAACAATTTTATGAAACATTTATACAAAAGTTTAGCTACGGCTATTCTGGGAGTAGGAGCGCTAGGACTAAATGCGCAAACTATATTCTCAGAAGATTTTAACAATTCTGCTGACATCCTAAATTGGACACTAATTGATCAAGATGGAAATACTCCGCAGGCGAACTATGCTTTTTTTACTGATGCATGGATTCCTTTTGCTGACCCTGATAGTGCAGTTATTGGAGATACTTGTGTTGCAAGTACATCATGGTATACCCCATCTGGTACTGCTGATGATTACTTAATTTCACCGTCTATCATCTTGCCTGCAAATGCAGTTTTGCAATTTGATGCACAAGCATCAGATGCGAATTTTCCTGATGGATATGAGGTGCTAATTTCTACTACAACAGCTGATGTTGCGGGATTAAATGCAAATCCTGTTTTGTTTTCTACTACCGGAGAAAACGCTTTTTGGACAAAAAGAACAGTTAGCCTTGCTGCATATGCTGGTGACACAGTGCACTTAGCGATTAGAAACAATTCAACTGATAGAAACATTTTATTTATAGACAACTTTAATGTGGCTGTTCTACCGAGCTTTGATGCAGGAATAGCAATAGCTACACCTTTATCAGAATATGCTAACCTTCCACTATCTCAAGCAAGTATCGCTACGGTTGGTGCGTTAATAGAAAACTTGGGTTCGGATACGCTTACCAATGTGAAAGTGAATTATGACATCAAGAGAAATGGTGTTTCGGTTTATACTGATAGTTTAAGTACCTTATCTATAGCTCCTGGAAGTGCTCCACAGCCGTTTATTCTGTCTTCAAACTATACTCCTTCTGCAGTTGGTGCTTACCATGTAGAATATGCTTTGTCGCATGATAGTGTAGATGCTAATTCAGCTGATAATCTTTTTGTTTCAGATTCATTGTTCATTACTGATTCTACTTTTGCTAGAGATAGAGGAGTAGCAAATGGCTCTTTAGGAATTGGTGCAGGAACTACAGGTGAGCTAGGTACATTATACGAACTAACCAATGCTGATACATTATCTTCTGTTTCTGCTTTTATTGTAAATAATAGTGGAGCAATGACAAACCAACCATTATCAGTGAACGTTCGATCTATGGTAAATGGATTACCAGGAACTATTATTGCAACTTCTGATACCATTACATTTACTGCTTCAGGAGCAGCGCAAGTGGAATTGACATTTGATAATGCAGGAGGATATGTGGTATTGCCTGCCGATTCTTTCTTTGTTGGAGTAGTAGAGGGTGACTCTAATGTTACTATTGGTACTTCTGTAGCTAATTTTTATCCTAATACGAATTTTGTAATTTTTGGAACAAACCCATGGAGAGCAAACGAGGTATTGAGCCCTAATTTCGCTACCAACTATATGATTCGTCCAAACTTTGGCGCACCTAGAATGGTTGCAGTAGGGTTAAACGATCAGACATCAAATGCAAAGTTTGCCGTTTATCCAAATCCGTCTAATGGAGTATTTACCTTAGAGGTAGAGGGTGAAGACAATTTGGGTAATATCCAAGTTGAGGTTTATGATATTACAGGGAAGTCTGTATATACTGACAACTACTTCGCAGGAACTAACTTAATGAAACAAGTAAATCTGTCTAATTTAAACGGAGGTATTTATTTCTTAAGAACTGTTATCAATGGTGAGAATACCATTCAGAAGTTGACGATTAAATAATAGATTTAACCTATACTAAAAGGGCCCTGATTTAACTAAATTAGGGCCCTTTTTTATGTTATTTTGTTTACTTGAACGTTCCGAATAATTGAGCGACTTTCTCTTCTCGGTAGTCAAAAATTTCTTTGAGCTTTCCTTTAACTAATATGGGGTTCATTATTTTGCCCAATGGTCCAAGTGGGATTACGTAGTCGATGATATCCGTCATTTCTACTCCACCATCTATGGCTTTAAAATGATGTTGGTGATGCCAAATGGAGTAAGGTCCAACTCGTTGTTCATCCACAAAATATTCCAACTCTTTGACTTGTGTTATCTCTGTCATCCAGTTGATTGGAATGCCTAAAAGTGGTTTTACACTGTAGGTAATGATCATACCAGGATACATTTTGTCCGGTAAGTCACATAGAATATCAAAACCCATATGGTCAGGAGTGATTTCCTTTAAATTTTTTGGTGATGAAAAAAAGTTCCAAGCTTCATCAATACTGATGGGAAGTTTACTTGTTCTGGTTAGTCGATGCATAATAAGTTGTTAATTCAATCATTAAACAAAGGGTACATTTACTTTGTTTTAAAAATAAAAGACAATTTGAAAATTCTACTCACCGGTGCAAATGGATACATAGGTAAACGTTTATTGGCAAGCTTGACGCAAGCGGGCCATGAGGTCATAGCGGTGGTTAGAGACATCGACAGGATTACGGTTTCAGAAAAGGCCGCAGATAAAGTAATCAAAGTAAAGGCAGATTTTTTGGAAGAAGAATCATTAAACAATTTGCCAACCGATTTCGATGTTGCTTATTACCTGATTCATTCTTTATCATCCACTTCGGGAGACTTTTCAGAGATGGAATCTACTGCTGCAGCTAATTTTTCTAGATATATTTCGAAAACGTCTGCTCAACAAATTATTTATTTAGGTGGGATTTCAAACGACAGCGAATTATCGAAGCATCTAGAAAGCCGGAAAAATGTAGAATCCTTGCTTGCAGAATCCAACGTGCCTCTGACCGTTTTAAGGGCTGCAATTATCATCGGTTCAGGAGGCGCGAGCTTTGAGATTATACGCGACCTGGTAGAGAAATTGCCGGTTATGGTGGCACCAAAATGGCTAAACACCAAGTGTCAACCTATTGGAGTTCGAAATGTAATTCAATACTTAGAGGAGGTAGCCATGAATCCAAAAACATATCATGAAACTTTTGACATAGGCGGACCCGACGTGCTCACTTACAAACAAATGTTGCTCGATTTTGCAAAGGTGAGAGGAATTAAACGGTATATCTTAACCATACCCTTATTCAGCCCGAAAATCTCTTCTTATTGGCTGTATTTTGTTACTTCCACCTCTTTTCAACTGGCTGCAAATTTAGTAGAAAGCATGAAAAATGAAGTGGTGGTAAAAAGGGATTTAAATGAGGTGATTCCGATTCCACTATTCACTTACACTGATGCGGTGAAACTCGCTTTCAAGCGAATTGAACAAAATATGGTAGTTTCATCTTGGGTCGATTCCGATAGCTTTATTAATCACGATGCTGCATTAAATGAATTTATAGAGGTGCCTAAGAATGGAACATTTAAGGACATTAAAAAGGTTTCTTTTCCAAAGTCTCGAGCTCAACAAGTGAAGGACAACATATGGTCCATAGGAGGCCAAAAAGGTTGGTATTATGGTGACTTCTTATGGAAAGTTCGAGGCTACATGGATAAGATGGTTGGAGGAGTAGGCCTCAGAAGAGGCAGACGAAGCCCTACAGACATAAATCCAGGGGACTCTTTGGATTTCTGGCGTGTACTTTTAGCTGATGAACAAGAGACTCGATTGTTGTTGTTTGCAGAAATGAAATTGCCAGGAGATGCGTGGCTAGAATTTAAAATTATCAAGGATGAACAGTCACCTGATCACTTAGTGCTTGTTCAGACTGCCACTTTTAGACCTAAAGGGGTTGCAGGTCGGTTATATTGGTATTCAGTGCTGCCATTTCATGGATTTATTTTTACTAATATGGCCAAACGAGTAGCGTTCTATAATTAATTGACTAATTTTCAACTGCATTGATTAGGAATTAAAAAATAGAATAATGTTTGGGTTTAAAAAAAATATGGGTCTATTAGATCGTCTCTTACGTTTCTTAATGGCAGGGGTAACCATTTATTTAGGCATTACTCAGCCAGCTTCTATTGTTTATCAAGTGCTATTGGTTATGCTGGGACTGTTCTACTTCGCAGTCGGATTAACAGGTCGATCTCCGTTTTATCGTTTAATAGGAACACATACCGATACACGAATTAGATAAACAAAGTCATGGCAAAAATGGTTAAGAAAGCACATTTGGAGGAAAAAGTATGTCTTCAGTGCAATCGACCTTTTCAATGGCGGAAGAAGTGGGCAAAAGATTGGCAAAACGTTAAGTATTGTAGCGAAAGATGCCGTAGAACTAAAAATCAATGAGTACCACAGCATTAGTTTGGTTTAGAAATGACCTAAGATTACACGACCATGAAGCGCTAACAAAGGCAATAGCCGAACATACTACCATCATTCCGTTTTACTGTTTTGATGAACGCCAATTTGCTAAAGATGTATACGGTTTTGACAAGACGAGTGCTATTAGAGCGCAGTTTTTATTAGAAAGTGTCCAAAACTTGAAGGAGAATCTAAGGAAGTTGGGCAGTGATTTGGTGATTCGGTATGGAAATCCTGCGAAGGAGATTGGTAAAATAGCTGATGAGTCTGAGATTAAATCGATTTATGCTTACAAAGATATCACTTCAGAAGAACGGCAAGTAGAATCAGAATTAGCTGCTGAATTTGATGGATCTATCCATTATTATTTTGGGTCCACTTTATATCATGTCAATGATTTATCATTTGATTATCAAGATACGCCTAAGGTGTTTACCGCTTTCCGAAAATTAGTTGAAAAGAAGTCTTTTGTACGTTCAACATTTCCTGCTCCTGTTGAAATCAATATGCTAAATACTGTTTCTTTAGGTGACTTACCGGAGCTGTCTACCTTGGGGTTATCTGCACAGCCGATTGACGAGCGAAGTGTAATCGACTTTAAAGGAGGAGAAGATGCAGCTTTGCAGCGTTTGCAGCATTACTTTTTTGAGACGGAAAGTTTGAGCAACTATAAGGCAACTCGAAATGGTTTAATCGGAGCAGATTACTCTTCTAAGTTATCAGTATGGTTATGGAATGGGTGTATTTCACCACGTCAAATTTATTGGGAAGTAAAGAAATATGAGAAAGAAATCAAGAAAAATCAGTCGACTTATTGGTTAATTTTTGAGCTTATATGGAGGGATTTCTTCAAGTATATTGCGTTAAAGCACGGAAATGCTATTTTTAATGTGGATGGCATCAATGGCAAATCAGAATCTTGGAAGGAAGACGAAGAGGCATTTCAGCGGTGGGCTAATGGCACTACCGGAATCCCGTTTATTGATGCGAATATGCGAGAGTTGAATCAAACTGGGTTTATGAGTAACCGAGGTCGTCAAAATGTAGCGTCCTTTTTTGTAACGGAGCTTGGGCTAGATTGGCGAAAAGGGGCAGCCTATTTTGAATCCAAATTAATCGATTACGATGTAGCCAGTAATTATGGAAACTGGATGTATATCTCTGGAGTAGGGAACGACCCAAGAGACCGGTATTTCAATGTAATCTTACAAGCTAAACGTTATGACCCCAAAGGAAATTACGTTCGATTATGGTTACCAGAATTAGCAGCGTTTACAAATGCAATTCATCACCCATGGACAACTAACTCTAATTTGTTTGATGAAAAGAAAGTTGACCTTGAAAAAATCTACTACATCCCAATGGTTATTCCTAGTTATTGGGAAAAGCATTACTAAACCGCAAGCACTTGTTGGTCTGCAATGATAAAAACTTGATCATCTTTTTTGGGTTGAATTTCCGCAGTACCGGTAAACGAACCAAAGGCAGGAAATAACCCTTGGTGTTTTCCAAAGTAGAAACAGGCGAACCGTTGTTTATCCTTCCCTCTACCTCTTAAAAGTACTGATGGATGAATATGTCCGGATAAGTTATAAAACCTCTTGTTGGGTGTTAAGAGTGGCTCGTGAGTAAACATAAATGGATCAATTAAAAGAGATACTTCATGAACGATCAGATTTAACTCTTGATAAGTGGCTAACCCTAGTACATCATGGTTTCCGATTACCAATTCAAAAGAAATGGAAGGGTAGGTTTTAATGAATTTCTTAAACGCGTTAACTTCTTGGTTGTAAGAGCTATGAAATAAATCGCCAAGGATAAGAACCCTATTTGGGCTGCACGTGTCAATCAGTTTTTTTAATCTATCTGTATTGTTCTGTTCTGAGCTCAGTGGCACAGCAATGCCATTGGCTCTAAAATGCCTGGCTTTGCCGACATGCACATCTGAAATAATAAGCATTCCCTTTTTTTTCCAATAAATTGCCTTATCAGGATATAATAAAAGGTGTTGTTCTGCTACAGTAGCTGCTAATGTGTTTGCTTCGATATTAAAAGAGTTTCAAATGATACCTAATTTAGGTAAACTTAACTAAATCAGTAATTGTTTTGTTCAGATCTAAGTTTTGTAGGATGTTTTTGAGTCGCTTTATACCATCAAGTTAATAAGGCTAATAGGTTAGTTATTTTATCCGAATTGTAAGGCTTTCCGATAAATCCGTCTACTTTTTTCATGATAGAAGATTTAATATTTTCCTTAGAAGAAACGGACGTAAGGACTACTTTAATTTCGGGGTAATCTACTTTAATTTTTCCTGCAAGCTCCTCACCTGAAATAAATGGGAGGCCACAGTCTAGTATGACAATATCAATACCGTTGAGGTGTTCTTGATATTTTCTGCCATCGTTTAAAGCAATGACCGAATGATTTTTAGAAGTTAAAAGGTTCTGAAGAACTAAAAGTGTTAAAGAGTCGTCTTCGATGAGTAGTATGTTTTTTTTGTTCATATTAGTTGTTTTGTTTCAAAATTAAACAACCAAGCCCATAAAAGTTATGTCATCAATTTGATCTTCTGAACCCTTCCATTCTTTCATGGTTTGTTGAATCACATTGCCTTGATCTTTAATGTTTAATTCCTTGATATCGTTCAGTAGTAAATTTAGCCTTTTACTTCCGAACCTCTTGTTGTTTGGCCCTCCAAATTGATCGATATACCCATCAGAAAAGAGATAAAAGCGATCATTTTTCTTCATTTGAATCTGTGTTTTGTTGAAGTTTACGTCTAATAAATCCTCCCCAATACTCACTTTTGTAGACGGAATTACTTGGAGTTCCCCATTGAAATAATGTAGCTTATTCCTAGCACCAGAAAACTCTAGTAAGTTGGTCTCTAGATCAATGCTGCAAACTCCAATGTCCATGCCATCAGACATGCCGTTAGAAGAATATTTTAGAGACTCTCGTACAGCATAGTGCAAAAACAATAAAATCATGGATGGATCTGTAATTCCTTTCTCTTTAACAATGTTATTTAGGTGGTTAATTCCCATCATGGTCATAAACCCGCCGGGCACACCGTGACCTGTGCAGTCAGCACAAACAATAATCAGCCGTCCGTTTTTATTGGCAACCCAATAAAAATCACCACTTACAATATCTTTAGGCTCGTACATTAAAAAGAAGTCATCATTTAAAGAACCTACTAACTCATCGTGTGACGAAAGACTTGCTCTTTGTATATATTGAGCGTACTCAATGCTGCTAATAATTTTTCGATTTTGTGTTTTAATAATTTTCCTAGCCTTTGACATTTCATTGGAAAAATGTAAAATCGGAAAATAGCTGATTGAAATGACACAAATAATGTTGATTAAAAACTCAATTGTAATTATCGATTTTGGCAGTTCAACAATTGGAGAAGGCAGGAATACTTCTAAGATACTAGCAGATACTAAGAAAAATAAGAATACAACAAATATCGACTTGGCTGTTTTCTTGGTTTTTAATATCAGTGCAGTTATCGGCGCTAAAATGGACCAGACAATAACAGCGCCCGTGTTAACAAACCCGCCGTGTAATAATTGAACGCTAAATGGGACTAAAAAAGCTAAGAAAATACCCCAGTTTAAAACCCAATGAAAACGTTCTCCATCTTTATGAAGCGAAAACAATAATAGAGGTATTGTAAAAGCAGAGATTACAGGAAATATCGCTGCAACAGTGTTCCCAATATAAAATAAGAATATGGCCCAAAAGATGGAGGCAATTGCAGACCAAAATAAAATCCAGTTTAAGGTCCTATATTTTAGTTTTCCACTTGATGAGGTCACATCTCTTGTGCCAATGTTTGAAATAGCAGAGCTAAGTTGGTCGAGCATTATTGAGATTTTAGAGTTTTTTAAAGCTTTTACAAAGCTATACATTAAAGCCATGCAGCAAGTTATAAATTAGACTAGCTGCGATTTTGGTCGATAATGTGTACAACTTTAGCTATTAATGCTATTAGGAAGTTGGGTGGGGTATACTATGTTTAGTGGATTACGAACTTTCTTACCACAATTTCGAGTGTTTCATTTTGCATTTGCAAAAAGTACATTCCTTCTTTTAGCTGGCTGGTAGCTAATCGATAATTAGCAGATGGCGATAAGTTTATGATACCTGACTTAATCGTTTTTCCTTGTATGTCTAGTACTTGGTAGGTTACTTTACCTTCCTTT
Source organism: uncultured Acidiluteibacter sp. (assembly GCA_965660325.1). Lineage (GTDB taxonomy): Bacteria > Bacteroidota > Bacteroidia > Flavobacteriales_E > Vicingaceae > Acidiluteibacter. The sequence continues at coordinate 14,456 of CBFHZL010000006.1, read as the reverse complement.
TCAGAAGACACTAGTAATCCATCAGTTGGATGCACAGGGTTTGGGAATAAATTAATTGATGAGCCAAAAGAAGATACATTACTTAAACCTGTACAAACTGCTACAGTCACCTGAACTGAGTCAGTTTGTGTACACCCTAATGAATCGGTAATAGTAACTGTATACAATCCTGCTTGGCTAATCACTAAGCTATCAGCTGTGGTGCTGTCTTGCCAAAGATACCCTACCGCATTAAGCGAATTAGGAATTAGTGTAATTGAGCTTCCTTGGCATATCGTAGTGTCAGGACCCAGAGAAACGGTTGGTTTTTGAGCAATACGAATATTGATTGTAGTATCATCACTACAAAATGCACTATCTGCAACAAGTCTCACAGAATAATTTCCGGCAGGGAGAGTATCCGTGGATGGATGAGTAAAGGTAGAGAACGGCACATTATTAATGTACCATTGAAAAGTTTGTGCATTGGCATTACTAAGGTTTAAAAAAGCAATAGTTTCACCTTCACAAAAAACACTATCTGGTGCAGAAAAAGAAGCCTCGAGGTTGGAATTAGCAGGGCAGCAACTTGCTACACTCAAAGGGCTGTATACAGTATTTATTTTGGTCGCATTTAAAACCGCTGTACTTGCTATGGTATAGTTATTAGAAGGTAAAGTGTCTAGCATAACATTAAAAATGGGCTGACTTAATGCCCCTAAACAAACTAGAGAGCTTGTATAGCTGACTTCAATTTTTATGGTATCATTTTGAATGGTAAATGTGTATCCATTATTAACAAAATTTCTACAACCTAGATATGTTCTAACATCTACTTGAGTTTCTGAGCAATTATTCGGGGATGGAGTAACAACGGTATTGTTGATGACGTAAAAATTTCCTTGAGCAAATAGTGTTGCATTAATCAATAAACAAAATAGGAAAGCTGTAATTTTAGCAATAGAGCTCATAAGGTTACATTTTTTGGATAAAGCTAATACATTTATTTTATATTCATGTGGTTTATTTTCCAAACAAATGTTCAAGTATTTCTCTTAACTGCGTTACAGATAGTGGTTTGTTTAAAAAGCTTTTAACACTTTTATACTCTTGAGCTTTGTCACGATCTTCAATGCTCATTGATGTAGTGAGTAAAACCGTAGTGATAGGCTTGCGCATTTCGACAGGAAGCTTTTCGTATTCCTCTAAAAATTCAAAACCACCCATTACAGGCATTTTTATGTCTAGCATTATTAATTCAGGAGCCTCGGTATACCATTTTTCCTCGGGTATTGACGCGAGGTAATCTAATCCTTGTTGGCCGTTAATTGCGACTTCTATTTCATTACAAATATTCAATTTGTTAAAGAAGTACCGATTCATATAATTGGTTGCTTCACTATCATCAACCAAAAGCACTTTTTTTAGTTTCTTCATAGGAGTTTACTTATTTTTTAAAATAAATTTGAAAGGTTGTCCCTTTGTTTATTTCGCTGTCTACTTTTATAGAACCGCCGGATTTATCTATTATTTTTTTTACTAAATGGAGCCCCATCCCATCTCCTTCAACATGATCATGTAATCTTTGGAACATACCAAATAATTTACTTTCTTGTTTTTCCATATCAAATCCAATCCCATTATCACTGACAGATATAGAGAGTAAAGGGTTTTTAGAGTCAATTTTGATAGTAATTTCAGGAAGCATATTCGGTTGTCTATATTTGATGGAATTGTGAATCAAGTTGAAGAAAATACTTTTAAAGTTATCTTTGATGAAATACATTTCAAAAGAATCGTCGTTTACGAATGTGATATTGGCTCGATTTTCTGAGATAAAAAGGCTCATTTCATTGATTATTTCTTTTATTTCGGATTTTACATCAATTCTTTCCGCTTTATCAATGTCTTGAAATTGTAGCTGTGCCACCCTTACAATACTATGAATTTTATTTTCAGCTAAATCTAATGATTTGTCAATCCAATTGAAACAATCATCAACTATCTTATTGTTGGTTATACCTAATTCGGTTTTTACAATTCCAAAATGACCTTTAACATTGGCAATGGGTGCTTTCAAATCATGTGTAGCCATGTAAGTAAAATCTTCCAGCTCATTATTAGCAGCGGTTAATTCATTGGTTCTTTCATTTACTCTTTTTTCCAACTCCTCATTAAAGTGTTTGAGCTTATTTTCTGTTTTTACTAGGTCAGAAATATCCCTCCAAACTGAGTTTGTTTGAGTTATATAGCCTTTCTCATCTTTAATTGCTGAGGCATTTAACGTTACGTTCATTTTTGATCCATCTCTCTTTTCGAGCATTAAACGTACATCATTGACAAACCCATCTTTTAAAAATTTATCAAATGTATTAAGAACTTTATCATGACAACTCTTGTGATAAATACCTAATAAAGGCATTCCAATTAATTCCTCTTTAGAATACCCCAATGTATTTGCCACTTGTTCATTACAATCTAAAATGCGTTTTGTACGAATATCAATCGACGCCATTAGGTCTGGTGCATTATTATAGAGGTATCCATATCGCTCTTTAGTCGCAATTAACTCAATATCTGTTTTTTCTAAACGATCTGACAGAAGAGCATTTAAAGAAAGTATTTTATTCTTACTTTTTATTAATCGATCCTCATTTTCTTTCTCTTTAGTAATGTCTTGGAAAATCCCTGCCATTCTATTTACTCGTCCATTTGTCATATAGCATTTAGAAATGCTTCGAACCCACTTGGAGTTTCCTTTGGCTGTTACTATTTTTAATTTGGCATCCCACCCTTCACCTGTTTGCATTCCTTTTGATACCAATTCCTCGATCAATGGCCTAGACTCTTCATCATAGAAATTTATTCCTTCTTGTAATCTGGGATTATACTCTTTTTCGGTTTCGTGAATTTTTCGCGTTACTTCTGACCAATAAACTTGTTCCCTATCAATATCTAACTCCCAATACCCGACCTTAGCCAGAGCACTTGCTTGATTAAGTAAATCAATTTGTTGCTTTTGCTCTTCCTCTTTTTCAAGTTCAAGAGTAATATCTATTAGCGTTACTACTGCTGCAATAATTTCATTCGCTGCATTTTTAACAGGACTGGCATTCACACTAACAAATCTACCATTCGGAAATTCTGCTGTGTAAACAGAGTAGATTTCATCTGTTGTATAGAATCCATTAAGCGCTAAAGTAGAGGGTTCTTCTTCTACAGCAATGGGTTCAATGGTTCCTTTTTTGTATAATTTAGTTTTTAAGTCATTTGTCGAATTTTGTTTTACATCATATAGTCTTTCGGCTGATTGATTGATGTGGGAGACTTTATTTTCACGATCAAACACAATTACTCCTTTGTTTAAGTGTTCAATTAAGCCATCTACACACAATAATTCAGATTCTTGTATGAGTTTGTTGATTTCTATTAATGCTAAATCAAAGTGATTTTGGTAGTCTTTGTTGAATGGCTTATCTAAATATGGGATACCCAAAAGAGTTAAGTGGGCTTGTGGAAGTTTACTTGATTGGGCTTTTTTTACCTTCTTTTTCGTTGATTTAAGTAATAAATTATCAGGGTTTTCGGTACCTAAAGAACTAATAAATTTTTGATCAGGGTGCTTTTCGTTAATTATTAAAATTACCTCTTTAAAATCAGTAATTTTTTGTAAAAAACTTAAAAAATAATTGATTGATTTAAGGCAAGGTAATGTCATATTCAAATAAAGCTAAACCGTAATATATTAAATAAGCAACGAATCGCTAAATAAATTCGATAAATGATGTTATTGTGTGTATTAAGCACACTAATTGTGCTGTTAAGTGTTTATCTATTGTCATAGATATAAGAATACCTCAATTTACGTATAAAAATGTAGAAAATATGATTTAGTAGGTCTTTCGCCTAAATATACTGCCACTTTACCTAATTATTGCACATCTTTATTCTTCATGACACAATTACCCTTTATTTTGATGTTTTGTTATTGAAACTTATCAACAGGTTATGAACAGCCTGCTTTTAATTTTTAACATACTAAAAACAAGCCGAATATACCCTACTCTTATGAAGAAGTTCTATGCCTTATTGTTGCTGTTTGCATCATTGTTTTTTGTAAATACGCTATTTGCACAATGTCCCCAACCTGATGGATTGATTTACAACACCAATTTCCAACAGATAAAATTTGGTGGTTCTGGTGTTACTGTTTCTAACAAGGTTGGAAATGGTAAGTCTGTTAACGATATTGTGCTTTATGAAAATGTGTTAACCATCGGTTGTCAATCATTTGATGCGATTATATATACCGAAGATCTGCATCGAGTAAGTACATTTTCAGAATATGATTATTCAGGAGGTAGCACTAATATTCCTGCAGAACAATTTGCACCTAGATTTAGATTTTCTACAGGAGCAGATGCATATGCTACGTTTAAATTTCAATTTATATTAGCAGGATCATACAATTCATCTACTCAATCAGGAACACCTGTAACTTTTCAAAATGTTAAGATCAATTCTTACGATATTGATGGGTATAGTAGTTCTAAGCAGTACAATGAGTTTGGTGGATTTTTAACGTATGAATTGGGCAATCCAACCCGTATTATTCCTAGCTATAATGCCGCATCCAACTTAACGCTTTTTCAGTCAAATAATGGCTCAAATAATAGTAATGATTATGCAGATGAAACACGCGTTCGAGTAACTTATAATGAGCTGTCTTCTTTTACTGTTAAGGTAGGGTCAGACGATGGTAATTATTCTTATTTTTATTTAGATTTTGCTGTTGGACCAAGTTTCTCGACAGCTCAAACTGTTTCAGCTCCAACAATTGATTTAAATACAGCAACTGCTGGCACAGGGAATGTAAATAAGTTTACTGCTGGCAATGAAACTTCATTTACCGAAGGCGGAGTTAATTCTACTGGAGATATTGAAGAGTTATACCTTAATTATATAGCAACTGACATCAAGGACGCCAATGATGAGCTTTTATTAATAGGATCCTCATCTACTAACTTAACTAATCCGTCGGGAGCTACCTTCACGTTTAATGGCGCTAGTTACACGTTAACTTCATCCCTTTCACTAGGACGTAGAAAGTTGACGATCAAAAAGGCATCTAGTGGTGTCGTTACTGCTGCCGAAGCAGAAGTTTTATTAGATGGAATTCGCTATAAAAATGTAAACCCAACCCCTAGTGCTGATAGTCGATTTTTTGAAGTATCTAGTTTTAAATCACCATTAACTAGTAATACAGCCATATTTACTACTTCGCCATGGTCATATGCCATAACTCCGGATACGGCTATTTGTTTGGGAGAGTCTATGACAATAGAAGTTGAGGGTTCAACAGCCACTCAAGGTTCAGTTTCTTTTGATGGCGTTAACGACCATATTCGAGGATCTGATGCTGGATTTCCTTCTGGAAACAGCGCTCGCACCATAGAAGCTTGGGTGAAGACGAGTCAAACTAGCTCAAATGGTTCTATTTTTGAATATGGAACTGTTACAAATAATAGGCGTTCAGGACTTTTAATAGTTGGTGGTAATTTATATTACGTTGGACAAAATAATGACTTGAATACTTCTAGTGCTATTGGGGATAACCAATGGCATCATGTTGCAGCAACCTTTAATGGCTCTTCACTTAAATTATATGTGGATGGGAATGTGGTAGCAAGCAAAAACACCTCTTTTAATACCGGTTTAAATGCTTTTACTATCGGAAGAAGAGGAGATGCCAATAGCGAGCAATTAAATGGATCTGTTGATGAAATTCGGGTTTGGGATTTTGCGAAAACAGCAAGTGAGATTAATGCAGATAAAGATAAAGTACTAACAGGAAATGAATCGGGTTTAGTGTTTTATGTGCCGTTAAATGAGCAAAATGGAACTACAGCTAATAGTTTGGTGTCCACTACAAATAATGGTACGCTAAACAATGGTGCATTTTTTACAGCACAAACACCTATATCATCCTATACCTACAATTGGTCTACAGCTGCAACTTCAGCTAGTATAAATGTTACACCAACTTCAACTACTAATTACTTCGTAACGATTTCAGAAGGAGCTTCATCTATTGTAGATTCTGTAACTGTAACCGTAAATAATCCTTCTTTCGCTTTCGCACAAGACACGATCAAGTCTTGTGGAGCAAATACGGTAACTGTTGACGCAGGAGCAGGTTGGGCAAGTTACGCGTGGTCTAATTCAGCAACTACACAAACAACAAGCGTTTCTGCTTCAGGAACTTATTCTTTAACAGTTACAGATAATAATGGATGTACAGCGACTGATGATGTGGTGGTGAGTGTGATTGATTACTCAATCACTCCTGATACTACTGTTTGTGCAAATAGTGCATTTAATTTAAAGGTAAACGGCGCTAAAAATAATGAGCATGCATTGTCTTTTGATGGATCGAATGATTATATTTCTTCTACTGATGCTGTATTAATTCCAAGAGGTAATGAAATGACTTTGGAGGCTTGGATCAGACCGGAGTCTACGAGTTTAATGACTTTTATTGATTTTCAAGGACCAACAAGTCCTAATCAACACCTTCAATTTAGAGTAGACAATGGTATGTTGGTTTATTTGGTAAGGGATAAAAACGATGCAGTTGCTACTGCTCAAGTAGCCGGTGTCATTACAGTTAACCAATGGAATCATGTAGCAGTAGTAAAGGACGGAATCACTTATAAATTATTTGTGAATGGAGAATTAAAAAATACATCTACTTTAACCAATACATTTGATGCAAATTTCTCAGAATTATTAATAGGAGCATACCGAGAAGGGAATCAAGCCCGAAATCAATATTGGAATGGACAAATTGATGAGCTAAGGGTGTGGTCGACAGCTCGAACCGCAGAGGAAATTGCTAACAATGTAAATCAGCGAATTACGACTGCTGCAGGACTTGCAGCAAACTTTTCTTTCTCAGAAGGAAGTGGGTCAGTTGTTGAAAATAGTGTAACATCGAATACATTTAATCTAAACGGGCCGGCTTTTTCTACGAATACACCAAATGTAAATAGCCTTACCTATTTGTGGTCTACTAGTGGCAATAGCAGCACCATTTCTACATCAACAGCAGCCAATACTAAATATTATGTAACGGTATCTGACGGGATAGGAGCATGTGTAGATTCTGTATCGGTAGCTGTTCCCTCACTATCCTTCGCTTTCGCACAAGACACGATCAAGTCTTGCGGAGCAAGTACTGCAACTATTGATGCAGGAGCAGGATGGGCAAATTACGCATGGTCTAATGCAGCAACCACACAAACAACTTCTGTTTCTACTTCAGGAACTTATTCAGTTACTGTTACTGATAATAATGGATGTACCGCGACTGATGATGTGGTGGTGAGTGTAATAAATTATACCTTAACTCCTGATACTACGGTTTGTGCAAGCAGTACATTTAATTTGCAAATTACTGGTTCGAACAACAATGAAAATGCACTTTCTTTTAATGGGTTTAATGACTACATTTCCTCTACAGATGCCTTATCAGTTCCCAGAGGAAATGAAATGACCCTAGAGGCGTGGATTAGACCTGAGTCTACAAACTTAAGGACTTTTATAGGTTTCCAAGGACCGACCAGCCCCAACCAGCACCTTCAATTTAGAGTTGATAATGGGATGTTGGTTTATTTAATGAGGGATCAAAATGACAATCTTGCAAGTATTCAAGCGAATGGAGTAATCAGCACTAATCAATGGAGTCATGTTGCTTTAGTTAAAAATGGGACTGCTTATCAGTTGTTTGTCAATGGGGTGTTAAAGAGTTCCACGACTTTAAGCAATACCTTCAATGCCAATTTTACAGAACTACTTATTGGTGCATATCGAGAAGGAAATCAGTCAAGAACTTTATTCTGGAGAGGTCAGCTGGATGAGGTAAGAATATGGTCCAAAGCTCGGACAGCATCAGAAATTGCTTGTAATATGAATAAGCGAATTACGTCTGAAAGTGGATTGGCGGCAAACTTTTCGTTTTCTGAAGGAAGCGGTTCAACGACTCAAAATAGTGTTACTTCAAATAACTCTAGTTTAAGTGGACCTTCTTTTACCGCTAACACACCAGTAGTTTACAATCAATCCTACGCATGGTCTACGAATGACAACTGTAATAAAGCTTCTGTTACCCCGGCCACCGCGACTACTTATTATGTAACGATTTCAGACGGGATTTCATCTTGTGTAGATTCTGTGGCTGTTTCTTTGAAAGCGTTAACCTCAAGTGTGGTTAATCATGAAAGTTGTCCTGGAGCTAAAGATGGTAGCTTTACTTTTAGTGCAGGTGATTTAATACGTCCATACACGGTCACAACTACCACAGAAGACACCAGCTTAGTGACCAAAAGTGCCCATCCTAATGATTTTGCAGTAGGAGGAAATGCTTCATACTTGCAAGATAGTACCTTTATACTAACACCAAATAGCACTGGTCAAGGAGGTAGCGTTTGGAACAAGAATAAATTAAATTTAAGGTATGATTTTGATATCACAGCGTCTGTATATTTAGGAACTTCAGAAGCAGGAGCTGATGGCTTGGCGTTTGTTTTACAACCTATAGATACTAATCAAGGTTCAGCAGGCGGTGGTTTAGGGTACGAAGGTATTTCTCCTTCTTTAGCCGTAGAGTTTGATACTTACCAAAATGGCAGCGAACCTTCATACGATCACGCAGCCCTAATGAAGAACGGAAATACAAGTAATCACACACAATTTGGTGTAAGTACGGTTGATTTGGGTCAGATAGAGAATGGACAATATGCGAGCGTTCGATTTAAATGGACTGCTAAAACCAATCGATTTGAATTTTACTATAAAGGGACTAAGCGCTATGATATTATAAACAAGTTTGATTCAACAGTATTTAACAATAATCCAAATGTATTTTGGGGTTTCACAGCAGCAACTGGTGGCGCAACTAATAACCATCGGGTGAAAATTGGTCAGTACAAAGTTCGAGAAGAAGTAAAGTTTGTAAACGATACTGCTAGGAATTTACCTTCAGGAAAATATTTTACGCAAATTATAGATGCAACCGGTTGCGTTTTTTATGACACCACAACGATAAATCCTGGCGTACCGCCGGCTTTTGCGCTTGCTCAAGATACTGTTTCGGTATGTGGTCAAGACTCTGTAAATGTAGACGCCGGAGCAGGATGGGCAAGTTATGCATGGAGTAATGGAGCAACAACACAAGTTAGTACGATAACATCTTCAGGCACTTACACAGTTACTGTTACTGATAATAATGGGTGTGCCGCTAGTAATAATTTGATGGTCAGTGTGATTAATGGACAAATTGTTCAAAATGATACTAATTTATGTTTGGATAATTCAGTTAATCTAAATATTAAAAATGCTGTGAGCAATAATGCAGCAGATTTTACAAATGGAGATTTCTTAAGAGTAGCGAATCTGAATAATTTTACCAATAGCAATAACATCACTTTAGGGACCTGGGTGAAAACTACAGGCAGTGGGGTTATGGGAATAGCCTCTCAAAGTAGAAGTTCTACCGATGCAAATACTCAGTTTAGACTGAGCCTAATTAATGGTAAATTAAATTTTTGGGATCATAATAGTGGAGTTGGAATTCATTCTGTTACCGGAAGTGGAACTGTAAATGACGGACAGTGGCATCATATTGCTTTTGTTAAAAACAATACAGTTGGTAAGTTTTACATTGACGGAGTTCTTGATAGTACCGTAACTCTTTACACTAAAACTTATGGTTCAAATGATTTTGTAATTGGAAAAGAATATCGCGATAATCAATATCGATTCGTAGGTCAAATGGATGATTTCCAATATTGGCAAGCTTCATTAACTGATGCTGAGGTACAAGCTATCTACAACAGAACACCTACGCAAACATCTTCACTTTTATTAAATTATAATTTTGATAATGATAATTCAAGTACAATAGCAGATGCAACTTCAAACAATAATGATGCTGCAAACAATTCTATTGGGTTCATTTCAAATTCGAGTACCAGCTATCTATGGTCTACTGCTAGCACTGCACCAGCAATTAATGTAACACCAACTTCAACTACTAAATATTATGTAACAACCACTGATGGTATTTCATCATGTGTAGACTCTGTAACAGTAACGGTCAATGCACCTTCTTTTGCATTTGCTCAAGATACTATTTCGGTATGCGGTCAAGACTCTGTAAATGTAGACGCCGGAGCAGGATGGGCAAGTTATGCATGGAGTAATGGAGCAACAACACAAGTTAGTACGATAACATCTTCAGGAACTTATTTTGTGATCGTAACTGACAATGTAGGATGTACGGCGAGTGATAGTGTGGTGGTTAGTGTTGTAGAGGGAAACACTTCTCAACTCGATACCGTAGTGATTTGTAACGGTCAAAGTGTAGATATTAGTGCAGTTGATAATGGGGTAAATGGTAAAACCAAAGCATTGGCCTTTTATAACCTAAACCAAGTACATAATATACCTTCAGGTGTTTATTGGTACCGAGCTGCTTCAGATACCTTCCAAATACAAGTAGACGGAACCACTGACGGTGGTGGATGGGTAATGGTACTCAACTATAACCATCTGGGTGGAACTAACCCAAGTTTAAATGTATTTACTGATGGCTTGCCATTAGAAGGATCCAGTGCTTTAGGTGTTAATGAGTCAAGCAGCTCAACAACTTGGGGTCATGCTTCTAATGCATTATTTACGAAATTAAACCCTGAAGAGGTAAGGTTTTACGGACAAACATCAAATCATAGCCGAATTATCCACTTCAAAACGAAACAGGCCAATACCCTCAATTACTTCAAAACAGGTACAGGTGATATGACAGGTATTGACAGTTCTTCAAATTATACGCTTTTATCAGGGCACACTGCATTTCTGCCAAATTCTGCAGGAAACTACTTTACAGATCAAAGAGATTCAGCTATGACAGAGTTTCCTTTTTGGTTAGTAGGAACTTACCATTGGGGAATCAAAGGATACGGAACAAGATGGGAGGTGGATGACCATCCTAATAATTCTAATCACAATACCTTGCACCGCATATGGGTGAGAGGTGGAGCAGACAACCCAGTGGCTGCATGGAAAAACTATGCAGTTAATTGGTCTACAGGAGACACTACTTCAGCCATTACTGTATCACCAACCGTTACTACACCTTATTATGTGACCACTTCAGATGGAATTAGCTCATGTATTGATACCATAGTGGTAACCGTTAATTCACCTTCTTTTTCTTTCGCACAGGATACTATTGTTACGTGTGGCACAGATTCCGTAAACCTAGATGCAGGTGCAGGTTGGACAAGTTATGCGTGGAGCAATGGAGTTAATTCACAACAGAATACGGTTAAGGCTTCAGGAACATACACCGTAACCGTAAGTGACGCAAATGAATGCACAGCCAGCGATGAAGTAGAAGTGATTATTTCAACACCAATAAATGCATCATACACTCCTGGATCACCTTTAGGTCTTACTTCAGTTCCTTCTAGCATACTAAACAAAGTGCCTGAAGCCTCAGGATATGGTGTAGTTTATCAAATAGATATACCTGTAAATGCTGATTATACGAATAACAGTATTAGTTATGCTATCAATAATGCAAGTGTTTTAAATACCAACCATGATAGGGTTGCATACTACATGCAATTAGATAATGATTGGGTTTGGGTTTCAATGGATGATTTTGCTAGTGGGAATTTAGCTTCACTTGGTCTTCCTAAACAACAAACGAATGATGTAACATGGGAAACTGTTGTAAATAATATGAACATTTATTCCAATAAATCAGGAATTACAACAGGTTCAAGCATTACTACAGGTAATATTGAAATGTGGCATAATTGCTATAGGGCAAATGCAAACTCTGCACTTGGGGGTGATGTTAATACTTATGATTTTGATGATGAAATAAGTGTTAATACTAATTGCTACGGTTCTTTTCAAGTGCACAATTACGGTAGAAGCCAAACATTATTAGCATGGAACAATTTTACAGATGGAAGTGTAGACGATCTTGGAATTGGGAATAGTCCTGTGGGAAATCCCGATTGGACGTTTGAGCGAAATGCTAATACGTATACTACACGAACGTTATACATAATGGTTGGTAATTCCAATGCTTCTGATACTGCATTGGCTTGTAATGGGGATTCAAATGGATCAGCGAAAATAGAAGTGAGTGGCGGAACAGCACCATATACGTATGCTTGGAATAATTCGGCAACAACAGCAAATATTTCAGGATTATCAGCAGGAACGTATACGGTTACCATTACTGATGCCAATGCTTGTACAAATACTTCAAGCGTTACGATTACAGAGCCTTCAGTATTAGTAGCTTCGTCAGTTGTTAATGCAAACGTGAGTTGTAATGGAATTTCTAATGGATCTGCAACAGCAAGTGCAATCGGCGGAACAACTCCTTATAAATATGCATGGAGTAATGCAGCAACAACGGCAGCTATTACTGGTGTAGCAGCGGGAACGTATACGGTAACTGTTTCAGATGCGAATTCTTGTACCACTACATCAAGTGTTACAATCATAGAGCCTGCACTTATTTCTTTCGCTTTCGCACAAGACTCTTTATTCTCTTGTGGTTCCAATATAACGTTAGACGCAGACACTGGTTGGGTAAGTTATGCTTGGTCAAATGCTGCAACCACACAAACCACTAGTGTTTCTTCTTCAGGAACTTATTCGGTAACGGTAACCGACAATTCCGGATGTACTGCTGAAGATAATGTAGTAGTGACAATTAATCCAGCTATAGTGAGTTCAATAACTGTCGATTCTATTGTAGGCTGTAATGATATTTCAAACGGAGGCCTTACTGCAAATATAAGCGGTGGCACAGCTCCATATACCTACTTATGGAGCAATGCGGCTACAACTGCATCTATTTCAGGTTTATCTGTGGGTAATTATTTACTTACAATTACCGATGCCAAAGGGTGCACAGCAATAGACTCATCTGAGGTAACGCAGCAACCTATTGATTACAGCTGCTCATCACCTGTTTCACTAACCAATTGGAAAGTAGAAGGACAAACTTCTAACGGCTCATGGTCAAGGTTTAACTCTGACTTATCAGTTCGTCAAGGAACCAATAGTGATCCTACCTTTTTTGTGAGTGATAATACTTACTTCAATACTGCGGTTGAAGGAGAATTTGGGGTGATGACCAACAGTGACGACGATATGATAGGCTTTGTTTTGGGGTACAACTCGCCTAACAACTTAACCACTAATAATCAATATGATTTTATCTTATTTGACTGGAAACAAAGTGCACAGAGCAGTTCTTCAAATGGAGTAGCACCTGAGGGAGCTCGACTACTTAAGGTTCAAGGAACTTCTTCATCTATAACTGATGTATTTTGGAATACTTCGGATCCTATTGTTACTACTTTAGGAACCAATACCTCAATTGGCGGTTGGGCTGATAATACCTATTACCAATTCCGTGCAGAGTATTCGGCTACGAAGATTAAAATTTTCATCAATAACAACTTAGTTTTTGATGTAAATGGAACTTTTGCATCAGGAAGATTCGGGTTTTATAACTACTCTCAGTCTGATGCTGTTTATCGAAACTTTAAAGTACCTTTTGAGGCTGTTGTGAATACCACAGACGTTACTTGTAATGGATTGAGCGATGGTACAGCTACCGTAAACCCAACTTCGGGGACTTATGAAAGTATTAAATGGAGTACAGGTGATACCAGTCAAACAGTTTCTAATCTAGCAACTGGAAATTATTCGGTAACCATAACGAATAGTGCATGTTGTTCAGATTCAATTAGCTTTACCATCGCAGAGCCTGCAATTTTAGCGGCTTCGTCAGTTGTTAGTTCAAATGTGAGTTGTAATGGCTCATCAGATGGATCTGCAACAGCAAGCGGAATAGGTGGAACATCACCTTATACCTATGCTTGGAACACTACAGCAACCACAGCAGCTATTACGGGCGTATCAGCAGGAACGTATACAGTAACCGTTACTGATGCTAATTCTTGTACATCTGCCTCTAGCGTTACGATTACAGAGCCTACGGTACTATCCGTTTCTACCTTGGTAGGCTCAAATGTAAGTTGTAATGGTAGAAATGACGGATCAGCAACTACAAGTGTAACAGGCGGAACAACTCCTTATACGTATTCTTGGAATACGGGATCAATTGCATCAAGTCTTTCTAATATGGCAGCCGGAACCTACACGGTAACAGTATCAGATGCGAACTCATGTACCAATACATCAAGTGTAACGATTACAGAGCCGATAGCGCTTGCCGCATCATCAGTAGTAGATTCAAATGCAACGTGTAATGGATTCTCGAATGGTGGAGCGACAGCAAGTGCAACAGGAGGAACATCACCTTATACCTATGCTTGGAATAATGCAGCAACAACTGCAGCGATTACGGGCGTATCAGC
>CBFHZL010000005.1:0-58451 GCA_965660325.1 uncultured Acidiluteibacter sp. | reverse complement strand
TTACTCAACGTTCTGTCAGTTTTTTGACAGATTACCACAAATCGATATCTATGTTTAAGAAAATATTAATAGCGAACAGAGGAGAGATTGCCCTAAGGGTAATAAGAACATGTAAAGAGATGGGCGTTAAAACAGTGGCTGTTTATTCAAAAGCTGATGCCGATAGTTTACACGTACGCTTCGCTGATGAGGCTGTTTGTATAGGACCTGCTCCTAGTTCAGAGTCTTATCTAAAAATGACCAACATCATAGCTGCTGCAGAAATTACCAATGCTGATGCAATTCACCCAGGATATGGCTTTTTGTCAGAAAATGCCAAATTCTCGAAAATCTGTGATGAAAACGGCATTAAATTCATTGGGGCATCGCCTGAAATGATTGACTCAATGGGTGATAAAGCTTCTGCCAAAGCTACCATGGTAGCTGCAGGAGTTCCATGCATTCCGGGTTCTGAAGGAATCCTCGATAGCTTGGAAGATGCAAAGAAAATCGCCAAAAAAATCAAATACCCTGTAATGATTAAAGCTACTGCCGGAGGCGGTGGTAAAGGGATGCGTGTTGTAAAGGCTGAGTCCGAGTTAGAAGAACACTGGGATTCTGCGAGAAAAGAAGCGAAAGCCGCTTTTAGTAACGATGGTATGTACATGGAGAAATTCATTGAAGAACCACGTCACATTGAGATACAAATCGCAGGTGACCAATTTGGAAACTATTGCCACATGTCAGAGCGTGACTGTTCTATTCAGCGTAGACACCAAAAGTTAGTGGAGGAAACACCTTCACCGTTTATGACGAAAGAACTAAGAACGGCAATGGGTGAAGCGGCAATCAAAGCAGCGGCTGCAGCAAATTACGAAGGTGTGGGCACTGTCGAGTTTTTGGTTGACAAGCACCGTAATTTCTACTTTATGGAGATGAATACGCGTATCCAAGTAGAGCATACCATTACTGAGGAAGTAATCAACTTTGATTTAATTAAAGAGCAAATTAAAATTGCTGCAGGAATCAAAATCTCTGGTAAAAACTACGAGCCTCAGATGCATGCTATTCAGTGTAGAATAAATGCTGAGGACCCGTATAACGGGTTTAGACCAAGTCCAGGAGCGATTACCACGTATCATTCGCCAGGTGGGCATGGTGTGCGTGTAGACACGCACTCGTATGCAGGTTATGTTATTCCTCCAAACTACGATTCAATGATTTCTAAGCTAATTACTGTGGCACAAACACGTGAAGAAGCGATTAAGAAAATGAAGCGAGCATTGAGTGAATATGTGATAGAAGGTATTAAAACTACGATCCCTTTCCACTACCAATTAATGGAAGATCAAACTTTCCTAGATGGTGAATGCACGACTAAGTTTATGGAAACGTTCGTTTTAAAGAAAGATACCTTAGCAGATTAAATTCAGCTAATCCAATATTATTCTTAAACCCATCAAGTCACTGATTTGATGGGTTTTTTATGGGCGCAACGTAGATATACTTTTATATGTGAAATTTTGTTAAATTTGATCTTAATACATCTAATCTTCTAATAGTCATATCATGAAAAAATTGTTTCTACTCATTTCTTTTTTTCTACTTTATCTGTGTACACTCAAAACGACATGAGTTCATGGCCAGATATATATAATGACAATAGTCGAACTTATTGGGAAATAAAAAATGCATTTTCGACTTGGTTAAGTACAAATTCAAATGATAATATTTTCCTTGATACCATCCATAAAACTAAAAATTATAAAAATTTTAGACGTTTTGAAGCATTACATGAAACTAAATTAGACTCTAATGGAACATTTAATTCATATCAAAAAGAAATGATGAGTTATTTAGAAGAACATTCTAATAAATCGAGCACTCATTGTTTCGGAGATGACTGGAAATTTATTAACTATTGGAACACACCTGATGATGTTTATGGAGCTAAAGGAATGGGTATAGTTCATGATCTATGGGTAAACCCGTACGACACCAACCATATATTGGCCGCAACACCAAATGGTGGATTATGGAAAACTACAGATGGTGGAACTAGTTGGAAAAATATCACTGACACAATTGGCCTATCAATTGGTGTCTCAACAATTGCAGTAAACCCTTTAAATACAGATGTCATATACATCGGCACAGGAGCTTACTCCTATGTTACCGTAAATAATGGTTACGGAATATATAAATCCACTAATGGGGGAGACAGTTGGATGCCAACCTCATTGAGTCTAACTGGTAGTCACTTAGGATTTGTAAAAAAAATAATAAATCCGATTGACACTAACAAGGTTTTTGCGATAACATATAGGAACTACAATCTAATATATCCTAACGGTTTTTATCGATCGAATGACGGTTTCCAGACAAATACCTATAAGTATATATACAATCCATTTGACATCATTTTACAACCGAATAACCCCAATAAACTTAGTATAATCAGCAGAGATAGTATATATTATTCTTCTAATGGGGGGGGTAAGTTTTAATACTCATTCAGTAAGTCATTTAAGTGCACCTTCAATGGGTTGTGTTCATAATGCTAAATTTGCAACAAGTGAGTTAAACCCAAACTTACTAGCTGTAGCTTATGAACCTTTAGATATGGCTTGCATTGGTTCAATGCAAAGAAGAGTAGACATTACCTATAATCAAAGATCTAATTGGGACAACCTGTCTACACAAGTTGGTTCTTTTAAAGGAGGATTTAAGTTTTCTTTAGTTGATTCAAATATTTTTTACACAGGAGCAGTCACATTACACAAAAACCTTAAAACAAATCCCGGGTCATTTGTTCTTGATTTCATAACAAATACTACACAAAGAGCAGGTCAACCGCACGATCCATTTTGGGTACATGATGATATTAGAACTATTCAGCTTTTAAACATTAATGGGAAGGAGGTATTTTTTATTGGTCATGATGGAGGCGTTAGCAAATCTTATGGCATTTGCGAACCAGCATACCGATCTAACGGTTTATGTTGGAAAAATATCAGTGATTCACTAACTAACTCGCAGTTTCATGGAATTGCATTACATGAGGATAATGAAAACCTATTTTATGGAGGTGCACAAGACGGCACAAATATTTGGACAACTAATAATGGTCAAAATTGGACAGCGGGTTCATTAGCAGGAGGTATTGGGGATTTTGGTGATGCTTTATATAGGAAACAAAATCAATTCTTTGATGCGTTTATAATGAACGGAGGTGTGCATAAATCACCTTCATCACCTAACAATATATATCCGCAACCTGGGAGCTTGCAAAGCCGGCTAAAGCACCACCCAAATAATCCTAACATAATTTATGCAGGCGTTGCGGATCTGGTGCGCTCTGATCTTAATTCTTCAAGTAATATCTGGAAGGTAGCACTCGAGATAAATAATGCTAATAATAGAGGCTCTTCGGTAAACGACTTTGCCATATGCGAAAGCCAACCAAACTTTAAAATAGTTGCCACCGATAACACCACTCATAATTCAGGTATTACTGAAGGACTGTTATTCAAAACAGATGTAGAAAACCCAAATCCTATTAGCAGTTGGAATGATATAACACCTGACATTCCAAATATTGTTTGGGGTCAAATTAATACAGTAACGATGGATCCGAATAACCCTGATAGAATATGGATAGGGGTTAGCGGATTTTCTAACAGCCCAAATAAAGAACGTATTTTTTACACTTCAATGGGAGGAACAGATGATAGTTATCCTGGTGGATGGGTAGATTTTAGTGCAGGCTTACCTAATTTACCGATACAAGAAATTCATTACCAAAAAGGAAGTAATGATTTATTATTTGTAGCTACTGATGTAGGAGTTTTTTATAGAAACGCCAATATGAGCCAATGGGAATGTTATAGCAATGGTTTACCACCTGGAATTGTGAATGATGTAGATTTTAGTTATTGCACAGACAAAATGGCCATTAGTGTTTATGGCAGAGGTGCTTATACTAATACTATTTTAAACCTTCCTTGGGAAATTAATTCTAATACACTCTGGGATAATAAGCGGTGGTTAAGTGTTGATTTACGAATAAAATCAGGTGCTACACTCACCATATCAGATACGCTTTTTATTTATCCAAATGTAAAAATTACTGTTGAAAGAGGTGGTAAATTAATTGTAGATGGGGGTACACTAACAACTACCTGTCAAGATCGTTTTTGGCATGGCATTGAGGTACATGGAGATGCCAACCAATGGCAACAAGTGGCAGGAATTCAAGGTGAGATAATTATTAAAAATGATGCCTTAATTGAACATGCAAGAGAAGCAATTGTATTAATAAAAACAGATAATACTGGCAACCAGGACTTTGGTTATACAGGCGGTATTATAAGGGCAAGTAACTCTACCTTTAGAAATTGTAAAAGAGCTATCAGTTTTTATAGTTATCATAATACAGCAGGTGGTGTCGTTTATCAAAATCAGAGTTTTTTTAGAAATGTGATTTTTGAAACCACAGCTCAGTTAAAAGAGAACTCAAATCCTTATGCATTTGTTAGTTTACATGATGTGGATAAAATTACATTCAGTAAATGTATTTTTAGAAATTTAGTCCCACAACTTTATAATGAAAATAATAGAGGTGTAGGAATAAAGAGTTGGGATGCTACTTATTCCTTACTACCAAAATGTGGAAGTGTAACTTCTGCTAATACCCCGTGCCCGATTGCAGACATAGAAAAGAATGAATTTAGGAGTTTAACTTATGGTATCGAAGCTAAAGCTTTAAATCCAATGAACCCTTTCACAGTTGATTACACCATTTTTGATAACTGTATTAAAGCAATATTTCAAAAAGGGGTTAATTTTACTAGTGTTACTCGCAGTGAATTTATACTACCTGCAGCCAGTATTTATGATGTATACGGAGTTTATACAGAAGGGTGTTATGGATACCAAATAGAAGAAAATAGCTTTATTGGTCCTGGATCCAGCGCTGATAGGACTAGTGGGATTTGTATTTATCAATCTGGGCAGTATGTTAATGAAGTCTATAAAAACTACTTTAATGACCTCTTTGTCGGAGTATTAATAATGGAAGAAAATGGAATTCAACAAATATCAGGTGAAGGGTTAGAGCTTTTATGTAACAACTTTTCTAGTTTTGAATATGCAATAGCACTTACTAATAACGCTAGTATTGATTATAACCAAGGGAGTGTAAATAAACCTACAGGAAATAGTTTTACTCCAGAATGTTATGCAGGATTAGAATCTGAATTATATGTTGATCCAACAGCTCATTCTTTCGAATACTTTCATCATCAAGATTTTTTTGCAGAACCATTATGTTATTCCTCACCTGCAGTAATGCCAGTTAATACCGGTATATCTTATAATGGCTGCTCTTCTAGGTTAGACCCATTTTGTCCTGATTGTAATATTAGTAACCCAGGGTTAAATAGAATTAAACCCCAAATAGGAATAACATCGATTCGTGCTGATGTAATCAATTCTCAAATTAGAGCTTTTTATAAAGACACTATATTATCCAATGCACGGAATAGTACCATAAACTATCTAACTAAAAATAGTCTAGGGCTTATCAGTGATTATATTATAACAGGAATAGAACTACAAAAGGGGAATTTTACAAGTTTTCGTTTTAAGTCCGCAGCTATAAAAGCTAAAGGGGCGTATTTACCACTTTTAGATATTTTTGATTATTTGGAAAATGGTAATGTTTTTAAAAGTAATGCGTTAGCCAAAAATATCAATAATTTAATTAGCAGAGCCGCCATTTCAAAGGGTTATGGTTATGCTAATGGAGAAAACTTACTTACTTATACAAAGGACAATAATTATCAAGAAACTCTCGTTTATCCAATTACTTCGTCAAAATTAAAAAGGCAAAAAAATAATCTACCTGCCCCCGAGATTGAACTAGATAGTATTCAGGTTTTCCCCAACCCTACGAAAGATATAATCAGTATTTCTCTCTATTCGCGAAGTAATCAAATAAAATTGATTAAATTCTTGACCAGTGGCGGGTCACTGATAAAAGAAATCACAACAACAGACAAAATTGATACATTCGAGGTCAATGTTTCTGATTGGGCAGAAGGCATATACTTTATACAAATAGAAAATAATGATAAGACGAGATCGATAAAAAAAATAGTTATTATTAAATAAAATCAAACCCTATGAAAACGAAAATAATTCTTCTATTTTCTATTATTAATTTGATAACATTAACAGTTTTTGCTCAAACTAAAACTATAGGGTTTGGAAGTAATACAGTTGATTATATACATGATTTTACCACAAATGGACATCAATCTTTTTTTATTGGCGATCTTTCTAATAATGCAGATACAACAATTACTGTAGCTGATTCCAACTACAAAGTTGTTTATGGAGCCCAGCACCTACTTGCTATTGATAAAAACAATCAATTGACGAATGCTTTAGGTTTTAAACACCCTAATGGCCTTCCCAATCAAATAACCGACGGAAAAATTATCTTCGATTCCATTACGAATAGTATATACGTAGCAGGAGTCTATAGAAGTGCCATGATTATAGGCAATGATACCTTAGCAGATAGGGCTCCATCTGTTTTTTTAGCTCGACTAGACACTAATTTAACTCCAATTTGGGCTAGGAGTGATGACTGTTCAATTAACATCAGTATCGAAATAAGATCGCTCACCTTAGATGATCAAGGAAAACCGTGGGTAGCAATTGAATTATTCGGAAATAATGAAAAAGTATGTATTGGCGGCGATAGTCTTTACTACAACGGTCGTTTTTATGCCGACTCATCGGGTAATATTACGGTGTCCAAGTCATATTATCTCGGTCAGTTTGCTCAAGTACATGAAAATTTTAGAGCTATGCAGGGGATTGATTCTTCCAGAATTATAGAGCTTTTTTGGGACACTTTACAGATGATTGATAGCAATATGGATACGGTATTGTGGAACATATCTATTCCTTTTGAACGGTATACTCAAATGGCAGTAGACCAGAAAAGCCAGATGCTTTACGTTACGGCACCGAATGGAACACTCTACAAATATGATTACGCAGCAAGAAATCTAGTATGGCAAACTACCAATACTGTCTTTAGTAATGCTATGGGCCTCGAAGTAAGTGATAACGGAGAAAGAGTGTATCTATACGGAAATGATGGCTTACTAAAAAAAATACATGTAATTGACTCAAGTAGCCAATTGTTACAATCAACAATATGGGGAATACATACTTTTGATAATACAAGCTTATGCACGTCTACTTCTTTCAAACTAAAGACAAAAAAATTATACTTAACATTCGATGCATTTAATGACACTATTATCTTTGGGAGAGATTCATTTTACAGCCCTAAACATACAGGTAGATGTTTCTTCTCTGGGATAGATTTAGCAACGACCCTAACCGAATTGGCTAATCATTCTTTTTTGAACA
Organism: uncultured Acidiluteibacter sp.; assembly: GCA_965660325.1. Taxonomy (GTDB): domain Bacteria; phylum Bacteroidota; class Bacteroidia; order Flavobacteriales_E; family Vicingaceae; genus Acidiluteibacter. Next base: position 51,020 of record CBFHZL010000005.1, on the reverse strand, counting down.
ACCTTCTACTCCTTTACCCAAACCCAACTAAAAATGGCATGTTCTTTATAAAATCAGAAGAACCAATTGTAGAAATTTCTTGCTATAACTTACAAGGTAAATTGGTAACAATTAGTAATATTTCAACCAACCAATATCAATTGAATTCTGATGCTCCTAGAGGTGTATATTTGGTGAGGATAAGAACAAACAAAAGCATGACCACTAAAAAGCTAATTTATTAAACTTAACAGTACTCCAAACCCATCAAATCAGTGATTTGATGGGTTTTTTATGACAGGAAAAAAGTTAGATAAACGAAGAATACAAACTGTGCAAAAAATAGGTTGAGCGAAAAGTTATAATCTCCAATCAATTTCTTATTCTGAACGAATAAATGCATTAAAAAGGCAGTTGCAAACCAGCTCACATAATTAATGAATGGAGCACCTTCCGGAAATGTCCAAAAGTCAAATTTAGGAGCAACAACTTCCATTGGAAGATCTAACAAGATCATTAAACTAGCTCCTGACAGAGCTTTTATCCAATTGTTCTTGAAAAACCTATTAACAATGCTGGCGGTAATAAAAACCAAAACGGCCCAATTACACCCGATTAATAAAGGAACTCCCAACACTTTCCAACCCATATTCTCGCCGTAGCTATAAACTCCAAAAGGGATTCCTGTTGCTACTCCTATCATCTCTATGAGCATTCCGCCGGCAAAAAGCACGACAAATAACGTGAGTTTTTTTCTTAGATTCTCAGGAAAGATCCAAAAGAGTAACCCCACATGTATGATCAAATTCAAGGGTGTTTTGGTGATGAACCAATCTTGAAACCCAATGGAAATACCTATCAGAGCGCTAATTTGAAACAACCAAACCACAGCGCTACCGATTATCCAGTTACCCTTATCCCAATTTCGAAAATGTGTTCCTAGATCCATCATGCCTTTTCAGCTATTAGATTTGAAACAATACGCGCAGACTTCAAGCACAGCGGAATACCACCACCTGGATGCACCGAGCCACCACAGAAATAAAGGTTCTTCAATTGCTTGCTAAAATTAGGGTGTCGAAGAAATGCTGCAAACTTAGAATTACTCGATGTGCCATACAATGAACCTTGGTGAGAAGCTGTTTTATGGTCGATTTTAATTGGATCTAGTACCTCTTCTATTTCTATATAATCGGCTATGTTCTCACCCAAACAACTGCTAAGCTTCCGCACTACCTGCTGCCGAGCAGCCGCAATGATGGCATTCCAATTTTGGCCTACGTTGGTAGGCGCATTCACCATTACAAACCAATTTTCTCCGCCATTAGGAGCGTCCGATGATTTGGCTTTAGCGCTGATGTGCACATAAACAGTAGAATCGTTGGCTAGTCTTTTTTTGTCAAAAAGCGCGTCAAACTCTTGCTCGTAGTCATTTCCAAAAAAAATATTGTGCAAATCCAGCTCGGGAAATTGCTTCTTAATTCCCCAGTAAAAGATAATCGCTGAGCTCGATTTTTCTTGGCTCAATATTTTTTCTGGTCGTTTTAGGTTGGGTAATAATTGATCGTAACTGTAAAAAACATCCATATTGGAAACGACCACATCAGCAGTAAATGTTCCGTTTTTTGTGGTAACTCCGGTCGCTTTATCTCCTTCATAATTAATAGACGTTACTTTTTCATTTAACCAATAAGTAACTCCATGACGTAATCCCAATTGATAAATTGACTCCACGATACTTCGCATACCTCCATGAGGGAAATAGGTTCCAAACTGCATTTCTAGCGTTGGAATCATCGACATGATACCCGGTGTTTTATAAGGAGATGAACCATTATAAGTGGCATATCGGTTAAACAATTGAATTAGCTTCTTACTCTTAAAGTATTTCTCGTTCACCTTATTTAGGGTGCTACTTAAATCTAACTTACTTGTTTTTGCTACGGCCTTTAACGCCATTAAGGAGGTATATGTTGAAGCTTTATGCAGCGATTGATCTAAGAATAAAGGAGCAGTTAATTCATACTTTAAACTGCTTCTTTTTAAGTAATCCGATATAACTGAAGTTGACTCATTAAATGTATGAGCTGCTTTTTCGGCAAATTCTTCCATTGATTTTGGTGCAGAAAAGCGGGTTCCATCTTCCCAAAAGTAGTTGCATATTACCTCCTGCTGCTGATAGGTAAAATGATCGGTAGGGTTTTCATTAAAAAGATTAAATAACTCATCAACCAATGTCGGCATGGTGAATAACGAGGGGCCAGTATCCCATCGGTAACCCTTCCTGTCTAGCACACCTAATTTACCACCGATTTGATTACTTCCTTCGAAGACAGTAACCAAAAAGCCTTGGGCTTTTAAGCGAACTGCAGCAGCTAATCCCGCTACACCTGATCCTATTACAATTGCTGATTTCACAAAAAATATTAAATCTGTCCCATAAAAAAACGGGAATAATACAGTTCCCGTTTTAACATCTATTTCTAGCTATTGGTTCTAGCTTACTTGCTTTTTTGTTTTTGAAGCTAGCATTTTTAAAGCAGTAGCGGCGATACCTTCAGGATCGAATCCACATTCAGTATGCAGCTCCAATTGTGTTCCATGCTCAATAAACTCGTCAGGAATACCCAATCGCTTTACATGTGCACGGTAGCCGTGATCTGCAGCAAATTCTAATATAGCGCTCCCGATTCCTCCCATAAGGCAGCCATCTTCTACGGTAACCACTTTTTCAAATTTGCCAAAAACCTCATGCAAAAGCATTTCATCCAATGGCTTCGCAAATCGCATATCGTAGTGCGCCGCGTTTACACCTTCATTCTCTAATTTTTCACAAGCCTCTATGGCATAGTTTCCAATATGACCAAATGTAAGAATTGCTATATCTTCACCATTCTTAATGCGTCTTCCCTGACCAATTTTAATCGACTTAAGTGGTGTTTTCCAATTCGGCATTACGCCTTTACCTCTTGGGTATCGAATAGAAAATGGCCCGTGATTCTTTTCTTGAGCGGTATACATGATATCTCTCAGCTCCTCCTCATTCATTGGGGAAGCAACAATCATATTCGGTGTAGAACGCATGTAAGCGATATCATAAGCACCGTGGTGAGTTGGGCCATCGGCGCCTGCAAAACCTGCTCTATCTAAACAGAATATCACGTGTAGATTTTGTAACGCTACATCATGTACCACTTGATCGTAAGCTCGCTGCATAAACGATGAGTAGATATTGCAAAAAGGTATCATACCTTGTGTAGCCATTCCTGCAGAAAAAGTTACTGCATGCTGTTCAGCAATACCCACATCAAATGCACGGTCTGGAATGGCCTTCATCATAATGTTCAATGAACTACCTGAAGGCATGGCAGGTGTAACACCAACTATCTTCTCGTTTTTCTCTGCTAATTCTACAATGGTGTGCCCGAATACATCTTGGTATTTTGGAGGCTGGGGACTTTTAGGTGTAACCTTGATAATTTCCCCTGTATCTTTATTAAATAACCCCGGAGCATGCCATTTTGTTGGACTTCCATCCTCAGCCGGCTGATATCCTTTTCCCTTTTTAGTCAGGCAATGAAGAATTTTTGGCCCTGGAATATCTTTTAAATCCTGCAGAACCTTGGTCATATGATTGACATCATGACCATCAATTGGTCCAAAATATCTGAAGTTTAATGACTCAAAATAGTTACTCTGTTTTAGCAAAGCCCCTTTAAGCCCATTTTCTATTTTTTGTACTATTGCTTGAGCATTTGGTCCGAACTTACTTACCTTCCCAAGTAATGTCCATACCTCATCTTTCACTTTATTGTACGTATGAGATGTAGAAATATCGGTTAAATATTCTTTTAACGCACCCACATTAGGATCTATGGACATGCAGTTGTCATTCAACACCACTAACAAATTAGAGTCTTCTACTCCACCATGATTCAATCCTTCAAAGGCTAAACCTGCAGTCATGGAACCATCACCAATTACGGCAATGTGTTGACGTTGTTTGTCGCCTTTCAATCGAGAGGCAACTGCCATACCTAAAGCCGCAGATATAGATGTAGATGAGTGACCTACACCAAACGTATCGTATTCGCTCTCTGATCGCTTTGGAAATCCACTGAGGCCTTTATAGACTCTGTTCGTGTGAAAGTCGGCTCTCCTTCCAGTTATTAATTTATGACCATAGGCCTGATGACCTACATCCCACACCAATTGATCGTCGGGTGTATTGAATACATAATGTAGAGCAACCGTCATCTCTACAACGCCTAAGCTTGCTCCAAAATGTCCTCCTTTTACCGATACAATATCTACGATGTATTGCCTCAATTCTTTAGCAACTTGTTCTAGTTGACTCTCATCAAGCTTCCTCAAATCAGAAGGAACGATAATTTTATCTAATAATTCTCCGGCTTTAAACTCGCTCATAATATAGGTGTGGAATCAGAATTCTATAATGAAACAAATGTATGAAATATATGTTTTTAAAGGCCTTATAGATTGTGCACGTTGCTTCACAAAAAAAGTGGGGAAAATAACCATTGTTATCTTCCCCACTTAACCAAACCTAAACCTCTATATAACCTCAATAATAACGTGTCATTTTATGGTATGTTATATGTTGGTTTCTTAAAATATCTTAAGAAGGTATTATTTTGCAATTCTAAGTTTTAATCGATAGACCAAGTAATTCATTACTGGAACTACAATCAACGTTAAAAAAGTAGCAAAGGTCAATCCGAAAATAACCGTCCATGCTAGCGGCCCCCAGAAGATTACATTATCACCACCCATATAGATTTTTGGATCAAACTCTGTGAATAGTGAAAAGAAATCGATATTCAGACCAATCGCAAGAGGGATAAGACCTAAAACAGTAGTAATTGCTGTAAGGATAACTGGTCTCAATCGTGCCTTACCACCGGTAACTATTGCTTCCATAACTTCGTCTCGAGACAATAAGTCTGCTTTTCCAAGTCCATTTTGTCTCTTTCTACGTTCTATTAAAATGTCGGTATAATCAAGCAGCACTACCCCATTATTTACCACAATACCGGCTAAAGAGATAATCCCAACCATTGTCATCATAATAACGAAATTCCAACCAGTGATAACTAAACCTAAAAACACCCCGATGAAGCTTAAGAAAATAGCCATCATAATAATTGCTGGCTTAGAGATGGAGCTAAATTGAAAGATCAAGAGTAGCATAATTAACCCTAACCCTGTAGCCAATGCACCTAACAAGAAAGCCATTTGTTTTCCTTGCTCCTCTATTTCTCCTGTAAAGGTATATTTTACCCCTTCAGGCGTTTCAAAGTCAACCATTTCTTGCTTTAGCACTTTTACAATTTGATCGGCATTTGCTCCCGGTAGCACACCAGAATAAACGGTGACTATTCTTTCTAAATCGATGTGTTTAACAGCACTAAAACCTGATGTATTCTTCTGAGAAGCAACAGTACTCACAGGAATCTCTTTTATTTTACCGGTAGCCTGATCTCTAAATATAATGTTCTGATTGAATAATGCATTTGGATTATTCTTTAAGTCTTCATTAAATCGGACGTAAATATCATAATCATCTCCATCTTCTTTATAAACACCTGCCTTAGTCCCAAATATAGAGCTTCTTAGCTGATTCCCAACCTGACCTGCAGAAACACCTAACTCACCTGCTTTTTGACGATCTATCTCTACTTGAATAGCAGGTTTGCTTTTGTTTACATCAATTTTTAGCTCTTCAATTCCGGCAACATTTTTAGCATTGATGAAGTTTCGTATTTGCTCGGCTACATCTATTAATTCAGTGTAGTCTTTTCCACTTACTTCTATGTTAATCGGATATCCTACGGGTGGTCCCGCAGCATCCTTTTCCACCGAAATAGAAACACCAGGATAAACACCTCTTAACGCCTCTTGAACTTTTAATCGCAGCGTTTCACTGTCTTCTCCTCTACGGTATTTATACTCTCTCATGGAGGCAGTAATTTTACCTCTATGCGGCATCTCTGCAGCGGAACCACCATCCGTTTGAGGATTTCCTGCCCCTTCACCAACTTGAGATACCACAGACTCCGTCATAAAGTTATATCCATCATCTACGTATTGGTCGTCCCGCAAAACTTCATAAACACGGCGCTCAATTTGCTTTGTTATTGCATTGGTCTTGTCAATATCAGTCCCTTGTGGATATTCAATGTAAACAATAATTTGATTGGGCTTGTTGTCAGGGAAAAACTCAATTTTAGTTCTACCTGCGCCAACAGAACTTCCAAAAAGGAATAGTGAAACAAAAAGTAAAACTATAGTTCCGAAAAAGAAAAAATAAGCATTTCTCTTTCTTAGTGCAAACTTCAGCGAACTCTCATACCAGTTTTCAAATGTGACTAATGTTTTTCTTTGAAAGTTATCAGCCCACCCTTTAAATACATATCGATATAGTAATAGCATTATGGCCGTAAAAATCATCAGAGTTCCTAATCCTCTTACAGCGCCTCCAACAATCATCATAAAAACCCCTAGAGTTACAAGGATAATGATATTTCTAATCAGTTTCTTTATCGGTATAACCTTCTCATCTACTTCCATGAATTTAGAAACAAGCATGGAGTTGATAAAAATTGCAACAAATAAAGAAGATCCTAAAACAATGGAGAGTGTAATTGGAAAGTACACCATAAACTCACCCATTACACCTGGCCAAAATCCAAGTGGAACAAATGCGGCAACGGTAGTAGCAGTTGAAATAATAATTGGAACAGCAATTTCTCCAATCCCTTTCTTTGATGCTTCGTATCTACTCATTCCTTCGCTCATTAAGCGATATACGTTTTCAACCACCACAATCCCATTATCAACGAGCATACCTAACCCCATAACCAATGCAAACAATACCATTGTATTCATGGTGTAGCCCAACAATTCTATTACCATAAAGGACATGAACATCGACATTGGGATAGCAAACCCAACAAAAAGTGCATTTCGAAATCCAAGGAAAAACATCAAGACTAAAATCACCAAGACAATTCCGAAAATAATGTTGTTTACTAGGTCATTTACTTGATTAATTGTTTTAGCTGATTGATCATTTGCAGAAGTTATTTTTACATCAGATGGTATGTAATTTTCTCTAGCTTCTTGAATAATTTTATCAGCTTGCTCAATCGCAGAAATCATATTTTTTCCTGCTCTTTTCTTTACATCAAGCATCACAACTTGCTCTCCCCATTCTCGGGCGAACGTAGTAGTCTCTTCAGCTTGAAAGCGAACAGTGGCGATATCTTTTAGGTAAATAGAGTTACCTCGTTCAGATTTTACAACAAAGTTTTCTAAATCAGTAGGTCGATCAATTTCTCCCAGTATACGAATTGTTCTTCTCTGACCGCTATTGATTAAGTTCCCTGCAGACATGGTCACATTTCCATTACTGATTGCATTCTGAACATCCTGAAAGCTAACCTTAGCAGCCATCATCTTATAAATATCTACCGCTACTTCAACCTCTTTCTCCTGAGCACCACGAATATCAACTTGCTTAATTTCAGGTACTTTTTCAATAGCATCTTCTAAATACTCTGCATATTCCTTTAACTTCTGAATCGGATAGTCTCCAGTAATATTATAATTCACAATAGGAACTTCTTCTGACAGATTAAGGTCAAACACATTGGGCTCAACCTTTGCGCCATTAAAAGTAGGCCAATCTTCACTAGATTTTGCTGCATCTACTTTATCCTTTACTTTAACCTTTGCATCAGCGACAGTTATGTCCTCATCAAACTCAACCGTGATAATTCCATAATCTTCCTGTGAAGTTGATAAAATTTCAACTACATTACTCACGTCATCCAGTTCATCCTCTAAGGGATCAACAATTAATCGCTCTATATCCTCTGCAGTGTTACCAGGATAGGGTGCACTGATGTAAATCTTTGTTTCCTTAATTTCAGGAAAACTCTCTCGGGGTAACCCAAAGTATGAGGATAAACCAAGAAACAAGAATATTGCAATCATCACATAGATGACTGTAGGGTTATCTATTGCCCATGATGACAAGCCAAACTCCTTCTCTCCTGAGTTATCCTTGGAGGAACTGTCTTTTTCAGGCAAATCGTTGTTTTTAATTTCTTCAGACATCTTTTTTTATTTGATGATTTCTATTTCTTGTTTGTCTTTAACTGTTCTCGCCCCTTCCTTGATGATTAAATCATTTGCAGACAATCCTTCTATTACCTCAATAAGATCTCCACCCTTTTTACCCGTTTGGATAAAAACTCGTTCTGTGATTGGTGCTGATGCACTTGTGTTAACTCTATACACATACTGCTGCCCCTCAGAGTCTTCAGATATGATACTTTGAGGAATTAATATCGCATTGTCAGACGTATAATCGTTAATTCGTAAACGAGCAGTCATATTTGGCTTAATCATTGCCTCCTTGTTTTCAAGAATGGCTTCTACTCTAAACGACCTATTTTCAGGTTTTATATAATTACTTGCCTGGCTAATAACACCATCAATCGTTTGGTTTAAAACCGGTATTTCTACTTTAACAGATTTTCCTTTAGAAATAGCAGAAATAAATGTTTCTGGAACGTCTGACTCCACATACATTTGACTCATATTGATAACACGCATTACTCCCATTTGGCCGGGACCAACTACATTTCCTTCTTCAATCATTATTTCATCTACGATTCCTGAAAAAGGTGCAGTTATTTGAGTTTTTGCCAATTGAGAAGTTAACTGAGCTACTGTTTTTTGTTGTGCCTCATAGTTCGCTTTAGCTTGAAGAAATTGCATTTCTGAGCCTATTTTTTGCTCCCACAAACGCTCCTGACGTTCAAAAGTCGTTTTTGACAAATCCAATTGAATTTCAGCTGAATTAACTTGTTGTGCAAGACCGCCATCCTCTATACTAGCCAACAATTGACCTGCACTTACCTGTTGACCTTCTTTTACGACAACATTTTTTAGTACACCAGAATACTCCGGATACAATACCACATTCTGCTTGGTATCAATACTTCCTTGAACTTCGACGTAATGCTTAAATTCTTCAGGTGTCACTTTGTATACAGATACCAATGGTCTCACTTTATTACTATCCAATAAAGCCATGGCAGTGGTTAACTTTTCTATCTGCGCCGTCAACTCATTTTCCTGAGTAACTAATTCACTGTGTTTTTCTTTCAGCTCCCCTAAATCATTGTTTGCAATAATCTCATCAACAGATTTTCCTTTTTGAGCTCCGCCGCATGACGCTAATACTGCACTTACTATAAATGCTCCGATTAATTGATTTGTCTTCATTTTAATAGTTATTTAACGCTTTATCTAGTTTAGATTTTGCTGATATGAGTTGTAATATTGAGTTGAGATAGTCGCCTTGAGTAGACAATAGTTGATTGTTTGCTTGAGTCAATTCTAGGCTAGAAGATATTCCTTCTTTGTACTTTACTTGCTCTGTAGAAAAGATACGATTAGCAAGTTCCATGTTATCTTGTTCGGTATTGTACTGGTCTAAGGCAAATGTATAATCCGATCTACTGGTCATCAAGTTCATCTTTAAATTCTCAGCAACTTGCTTTTTAGCTATACTCACCTTCTCGTATTCAAGCCTTGCCTGCTGTACTTTTGCCAATCGCATTCCACCACTAAAAATAGGCACCGAAAGGTTTAAGCCAACCAATTGTGCATTGAACCACGGGGCATCTGAAAAGAAATCAAAGTCTTCGCTGAATGAGTTTTCTTGAAAACTGTAGTTCGCAGATAAACGAGGTAAAAACGTCGACTTCTCTTGTTTCATCAATAAAAAGCTCGCTTGTTCTTGATTATTTATTATTTTGAAATCAATATGGTTTTCGATATTAAAATCGGTGGAAAGTAATCCTTCTGCATCCACTTCATTAACAATGGTTGTAAGCTCTTCTGTTAACTTAACAGTGTTTGCAATTTCAATTCCCATTGAGAATTTGAGCATGTTCTTTGAAATCTGCACTTGACGCTCTGCATTGTTAAATGCATTAGCTGTTTGAGAACGCAACAACTTCAATTGATCAAAATCCTGCTCTGAAACAAAACCATTCTCGTAAAGCGCTTTATTATCAGACACGATCTTATCAATGTTGGATAAGTTCTCCTTTAGAATATCACGATTTTTAATTGCTACCAAAACACCACCATAAGCCTGAGTGACTTGATCCTTAATTTCAACCTCAGATTTTACCTTATCATTTTCAGCAATTTGCTTATACACCTTGGATGCTTGTAAACCAACAATGTAGCTCCCATCAAAAATCAATTGATTGACGTTTACAGAAGCATTCATACTTTGTTTGGTGCCAAATACTAACTCTTCAAATGTGCCCGGCTGACCACCGAAAGCCTCTGCAGGAACAAGCTGAACAGGCAATTGAATATTATACGTATAGCTTCCTGAAGCTGCTACTTGTGGCAATCCAATAGCAATAGTTTCCCACACTTTCTTCTGCGCTTTTTCTACATCTTTAGATGCCGCCAACGTTTGATAACTGTTTAATACAGCATAGTCTTGGGCTTGCTTCAGGGTAAATTCAAATGTCGATGCAGTATCCTGTCCTTTTGCTGATGCAAACAAAAAGGTGAGCAATGACATAGCAATGAGCTTTTTCAGCTTATTCATGGTTATCGGTTATTAATTATCCTCTTTAAATTGTTGTTTTAAGTATTCTCTTCCTTTACTATTGGCTATTCCGCGAATATGATACCGCATTAATTCCAGGTGTAACTCCTGAAAATTGAATTTTCCAGGAACCGCCAATTGATTTGACATCATCGCTTCTGTCATAACCATAAATGCTTTAGTAATAACTTCAGGGTTTAAATTATCTCGATAGAGCCCTTGCTGCACCCCTGCATTCAAATTGGTTAGCATTTTATTAAAAACGAATTCTTCTTTGTGCTTCATTAATACCTTCCATGCTTGTGGATAATACTTTTGAATGTCAAACATAACAGAAGGGTGTGCGTCCGCCAAACTCTCGTTTACTTTCTTGCCAATGCCCATTAATTCGTCAATTGCATTACCCTCAATATTGCATGCCTTGTCTACTTCACACTGTGCAGTTTCTATTTGGTGCTCTACTACCTTCCTTACCAAGTCCCTTTTATTTGCAAAAGAAACGTAAAGCGTTTTTTTAGATATACCTAATTGTCTGGCGATATCATCCATGGTGAGGCTTTTTATGCCGTAACTCATAAATAAATTTCGCAATGACTCGAGTAGTTTTATTTCAGTTTTTGATTTCACGATGCAAACCTAAGAAACATTTTGACCTACGGAAACGTTTTTTGTAAAAAATGTTTCCAAAAGTAGATTTATTTTACTTTATTAACATTTTATTACCATTAGAAGGCTAACCTATTAGCAAGGGTAAGGTTCAGTTTTTAATCAAAAAAACGTTCCTTTGTGTTTGATAAAATTTAAGCACAGTAGCTTTCAAATATAATTGCATACATAAATGGAACGAAATTCAGTAAAAGGCTTATTAACAAGCGAAAAAGCAGGTTCAGAAGTTACACTCAGCGGATGGGTTAGAACAAAAAGAGGAAGTAAAAATGTAGCCTTTATTGCTTTGAATGATGGCTCCACACCACATAATATGCAAGTGGTAGTTGATTTGGAAAAAATGGGAGAGGCTACTGTGGAAGCTGTCACCACTGGTTCATGCATCCATGTAGCAGGAAAATTAGTAGAGTCACAAGGTAGCGGACAGAAATATGAGATTGAGGCTAGTGCACTTACTGTACTAGGAACAGCTGATGCCAACGAATACCCATTACAGCCTAAAAAACACTCATTAGAGTTTTTGAGAGAGAATGCACATCTTCGTTTTAGAACCAGCACCTTCAGTGCAGTTAGTAGAATCAGACATACCTTAATTTTTGCGGTGCACAACTTCTTTAATAGCAGAGGATTTTACAACATCCACACACCAATCATTACCGGTTCTGATGCGGAAGGCGCAGGAGAGACTTTTAATGTTTCTACGCTTGACAAAAAGAACCCTCCATTAACAGAGGACGGAGAAATCGATTACAAAAAAGACTTTTTTGGTAAACTGACCAACCTAACCGTTTCTGGTCAATTAGAGGCAGAAGCTGCTGCCATGGCATTGGGTAAGGTGTATACATTTGGCCCAACATTTAGAGCGGAAAATTCAAACACGACCCGTCACCTTGCTGAGTTTTGGATGATTGAGCCGGAAGTTGCCTTCAATGAGCTAGATGACAATATCGATTTGGCCGAAGATTTCATGAAGTATTTAATTGCTTACACCCTAGAAAATTGCCACGATGATTTACTGTTTTTAGAGAAACGTATCATCGACGAGGATAAAAATAAAAAGGCTGAAGAGCGCCAACCAATGGATTTGATTGAAAAGTTAAAATTCGTTGTTGAGAATGATTTTGAGCGACTAACCTACACCGAAGCCATCGAAATCTTACGAAATTCAAAACCCAACAAAAAGAAAAAATTCCAATACCCAGTAGAAGGATTTGGTACTGACTTGCAATCAGAGCATGAACGTTACTTGGTAGAAAAGCACTTTAAAAAGCCGGTAGTTCTTACCGACTATCCAAAAGAGATTAAGGCGTTTTATATGCGTCAAAATGAAGACGGAAAAACGGTAAGAGCCATGGACATCTTATTCCCAGGAATTGGTGAAATGGTTGGAGGATCGCAGCGAGAGGAGCGCCTTGACTTGTTGCTGAAACGCATGGAAGAAATGGATATTGAGCAAGAAGAACTATGGTGGTACTTAGAATTACGTAAATTCGGTACAGCTCCTCATAGCGGATTTGGTTTAGGATTTGAGCGATTGGTTCAATTTGTAACTGGCATGGGCAACATTCGTGATGTTATTCCATTTCCTAGAACACCAAAGAGTGCTGAATTTTAAAAAATGATTATCTTTAATACTACTCATTAACCACTTCAAATGTTAAAACAGTCCCTTCAACAAAAAATGCTTCAGAAGCTTTCTCCTCAGCAAATACAGCTGATGAAATTGCTACAGCTGCCTACGGTATCGCTAGAACAGCGCATTAAGGAAGAATTAGAAGTAAACCCAGCATTGGACGAAGGCAAAGAAAACGACGAAGAATACGAAGAGCAAAAGGACGAGTACGAAGAGCGAGACGATGCGACAGATGTACAGGAAGATTTTGATTTTTCTGACTACATGGATGATGACGGAACTCCTGACTATAAATACAACATCTCGAACAAAGGGAAAGACGATGAAGACAAGCAGATTCCGCTCAGTGGAGGAAAAACATTCCATGAGCGAGTGGAGAACCAACTGTCTCTTCAAAATCTGAACGAGAAAGAGTTTCAAATTGGTCAGCACCTTATTGGCAGCCTAGATGATTCCGGCTACCTCAGAAGAGAACTATCTGCAATTGAAGATGATTTAGCGTTTACGCAAAACATCATGACCGATGAGGATGAGTTACTTAAAATTTTACGCGTTGTTCAGCAACTAGACCCTGCAGGTGTTGGTGCAAGAGACTTACAAGAATGTTTGCTCATTCAGATACATCGGAAGGATAAGAACCGTATGTCGATTGTATTGGCTACGCATATTCTAGAAGAATATTTTACAGAATTTACCAAGAAGCATTACGAGAAGATAAAGAAGAACGTTGAGATAACTGATGACGACCTGAGAATGGCGATTGATGAAATTCTGAAGTTAAACCCAAAACCGGGTAACTCAATGAATGAATCAGCGAAAAGCGTTCAGGTGGTAGTGCCAGATTTTAATATGACCATTAGTGATGGTGAGATCAGCATTACCCTAAATGGCCGAAATGCTCCGGAGTTAAAAGTAAGTAAAGAATATAAAAACATGATGCAAGCTTACTCCGAATCAAAGAAAACGGACAAAGCCCAAAAAGAAGCACTCACCTTTGTCAAACAAAAACTCGATAGTGCGAAGTGGTTTATTGATGCCATTAAACAACGACAAGGTACACTGCTTAACACCATGAATGCAATTGCAGGTTATCAAAAGGCCTACTTTTTAGATGGTGATGAAACCAATCTAAAACCCATGATCTTGAAAGATATAGCTGATATCGTGCAGATGGATATATCTACCGTATCTAGAGTGGTTAACAGTAAGTATGTGTCAACTCCATACGGTACGTTTTTATTGAAATCGTTCTTTTCAGAATCATTGTCTACCGACAGTGGAGAAGAAGTGAGCACGAGAGAAGTAAAGAAAATACTACAAGACTTTATTGATGCGGAAGACAAAAAGAAGCCCATCACCGATGAAAAATTATCACAATTGCTAAGAGATAAAGGGTACAACATTGCACGAAGAACAGTGGCAAAATACCGGGAGCAGTTGCACATCCCAGTAGCTCGTCTTCGAAAAGAGTTGTAGGATGAATAATCAGGTAGCTCATTTCATTTCTAAACTGCTTCACCCTATTTTCATGCCAATGGTGGCCGTTTCTTTCTTGTTCTTACTTCCTACCTATTTGTCATTTAAGACACCAACACTTTTAAAACTAGTCATTCTTGGAATCCTAGCGATAAACACCCTTATTCTTCCTGTACTTTTTAGCTTAATCTTAAAACGAAAGGGAATAATCGAGAGTTTATACATGAAGTCTGTTTATGAGCGCCGTTGGCCGTATCTGTTTAGTGTTTTTTTATTTATCGTTACCATTTGGATGCTGCGTAAACTGTACATCCACCCCATTCTAGTCAACTTTTTAATGGGGGCTACATTGGCCATACTCCTATTGCTTTTGGTCAGTTTTACCAACTTTAAAATGAGTGCTCACCTAGTAGGCATGGGCGGATTAGCAGGTATGATTGCTGTAGTTGCGCTAAATGACTACATCGACTTAAGCGGCATACTGATAGCAATTATTTTGCTTAGTGGAATTTTGGGTACTGCCAGGTTACAGCTAAAGGCGCACAAACCGGTGGAGGTGTATAGCGGTTTTTTGGTTGGTTTTTTAGTACAGCTGATTTATGTGTAGAAGATAAAAGTCCTTAAGTGTTATGAATAAGATGCACGAAAAAGTGTAAAGGATATTTGTATAACGTACTCTCAATCGCCGTAACATTTTGACATTTCAGCGTAGAATCTCGTAGGAGATTATACACTTAAGACAACTTTTTGGAGTGCATCTATTCTTTTACGACTTTAAAGGTAGCATGTTCATTGTCTCTATTATTAGTGAGGATTAAAAAATATGAACCACTAGGAATTAACGATAAAGTAACCCTCAAGTTTTGCTTGTTTTTCACATCAAATGATTCAATAACTTTACCTGTAACATCAACGATTTGAAGAGTTAAATCAAGATTGTTTTGATCAATTGATAGTTCAAATTCAGCATCAAAAGGGTTGGGGAATACGTTAATGAGTGACTGTAGTTTTAATGTCTCTAATCCAACTGTATTAATTTGTATTGCTTGAGTAATTGTGTCTCTATTTAAACAATGTTCGACAACAAGTGATGTCGTATATAATTGATTGGAAGTATAAATGTGAAATGGATTTGCAGAAACTGATGTGTTCCCGTCTCCAAAGTCCCATAAATAATTGGTTGGAGATAAGCTTTGGGAGAGGTTTGTAAATTGAACAGAATCATTATAGATGCTATAAGTGTATTTTGCAATTACATCGTCCACATCTAAATTCCAATTAGAATAGGAATGGAAAACTGTGCTATCAGCTACTTTTTGAAGGTAGGTTGCTAAAGGAGATGATAAAGATCCCAAGAATGTTAAACCAACAGGAGTCTCATTCCAAAAGATAGAATGAAAAACACATGCTGTTAAATAGCTCCCGGTATAGTTTGGATGGCTGTTATCGCCTGAATGCAGAACAATGGAAGTGTCTTCAATTACATTTTTCCAAGCAATGCCGACAGGCGAAACATATGCATCAATATTACCTGCTATTTCAACGTAGGCACTCTCTAATGAATCCTGCATATGAGAAAAATCAACAAAGACAGGGCTACAATTCGTTGCACCGGCATCACATTGTTGACCGCCAAATCTTCTCCCCCATGTCATATACATAACCACCTTACCACACGGGTTATATTTTTTAATCGTGTCATTAAGCCGTTGACCTCCTGGATACATAGAATTATATCTATAAAAACCTATTGTAGGTATTTGGCTTTGTTCCTGCAAAATCACAAAATCCCAGTTACCTTGCATTATTTTGCTTAATGATGTCGTATTTGTTGAATGTCCTTCGAGTGTATATCCTCCAGGAGTATTACTATCAATAATTAGCGTTTTATTTGCTGCTGCTGCAAGCCTTTGGGTTATTTGTGGCAAGTTATTTACTCCTGTATAACTGTTACCCAAAAACAACACACGCAAAGTATCATTTTGACTGTATGAACTTAAAGAAATCAAAAGAAAGCATAAGATATTTAGCGTTTTTGTTCTCATTTTTGTTGTTTCCTATTTTAGTTCATATCAAAAAAGATTTTTCACTAGCAGGATTATATTCTTCTAGATTTTCATAGATCTTAATAGCATTTAAAACTTCGAGAACATCTTTTTTAGAACCAATAACTCTTTTGTTTTCAAGAAGCGCGGTTATTTGCTCTTCTGTTAGTGTGTTTCCTTCTATCTTTAAGGAGGAATGAATAGTTTTAATTCTATTCTGTTTTCTCAATTTTGGTGAAGGTTTGTTCAGTAGATTGGCATTTAATGCTCCAATTTTCTCTGAAATAGAAGTGATTAATTTTAAAATAGTGGGAGTTACTTCGTAAGGTGGTTTCATCTTTGATACTATCATTTGATACTATCAAAGGTACAATCATTAAATAACTTTATCGATCTAAGCGGTGTACTTGCAGCAATTCTTTTACGCTGCGGTATGTTGGGCATTGCCAGGTTACAGCTAAAAGCGCGCAAACCCGCAGAAGTGTATAGCGGTTTTTAGGTTGGCTTTTTAGCGCAGCTGATTGATGTGTAGCAGATAAAAGTCCTTAGGTGTAATGAATAAGATGCACGAAAAAGTGTGAAGGATGTTTGTATAACGCACCACACTAGGCACAACGACCTGATGTATAAAACGTTACTCATTTCGAAGCACTTTCCTGTCCTACGAAACCAAAGCTGATTACGGAGCGAAAACCTTGCTGGCAGCCGTCCACCCGCCATAAGCAATATGCTTTATTGGGCACAGTATTTTTATTGAAATAATTGTCCGATTGTTTTCATTGGTAGAAACATTTTTCCACTATCAGGTAATTTTATAAATCCATATTTATCATAAAAATGTTCCGCATCTTTATCAATTGGGTCAACAACTACAGCAAAAGAACCTATGGTTTTTGATAATTCAAAACTTCTCTTTAAAGCATCAATCAAAATTAATTTTCCCAATCCTTGTCCCTGGAAGTTAATATCAATTGCTAGTCTTCCGAGTAAGGTGGTTGGAATTGTTGTATAAGACCGAGGTAATTTCTTCTTAATATTGTCTGGAATATCCTCCAAAGGAATACTGTTATTAGATAAAGTATAGTACCCTTTTATTAATTCAGTTTGTTCTTCTTTGACTACAAAACAAGCAGAAAGTTTTCTTTTGACATCTTGATTAGCTTGTTTATGTAAATAGTTGTCCAACATTTCTTTCCCACAAGAAAAGTCAGATTTTTTATGCTCTGAATTTAGAGATTCTGATATTTGACTCATTAAGCGAAAAGTGCTTTAAATTCGTTTGCTGCTTTTGTTAACGCTTTATTAGGTGATTTAGGGTTTGAAATTGCGTCGAAAAATATTTCGCTATCTTTTTTGGAAGCAATTATGCGTTCTCTTTCTGAAATAATTTTTTTCGCTTTTTCTTGAACAGTAATTACAACAAAATCAGTAAGGTTTCTATAACCACCTAATTGAGCGGCTCTTTCAAAGAAAACTTTTTGCTCTTTGGGAAGTCTGGTGTCAAATCTAGCGTCCTTTGTATTTGATTCTTTAGTTGCCATAATAGTTGTTTTTTTGCAAATGTACGTTCAATTACCGTACTAAACAAATAATTGTACGTTTATTTTACGTACTGTTTAATGTTGTGCCCAACGGTTAATGTATGGTGCGTTGTGGTTTTGATAAAGATACAATCTCCCGCCAAGGGGGCGGGCAGGGCAGTTTAGCACTTAGCCCCGATTAAATCGGGGTAAATTGCTTTTCAAAACAAAACCGCTAGCAGATTTTGCGAACTTTCAAATAACAATTAAACTTTCGTAACCTACTGACGACCAATGAATTTTACATTATCTTGTAAGGAGTTATTGTTCTCTGATTCAGGCGCTCACAAGAAAATACTCGAGTCAAAAACTCTGTCCATTTACACAGAAATTAAGCACTAAATTGGAAAGCTGAAACTTGCGATTTTATTTGATTAAAATCTACACAGATGAAGTTGATTTAGTCAACGAGTTAAGCACATTTTGAGTGTGGTAGTTAGTCTAAATGTTTGAATGAAAAGGAGTAGTGTCAATTTTGTACAACTGTAATATCAGTATTGTAGTCCGAGTGATAAGGCAAGTTTTGAGTTTGGTTATCAGTCAAGTTGCTGGAGCCAAGCGGAGTAGTGCCAATTTGACTGAAATTAGAAGTTTACAATTAATCTTTAAATTTAGAATTAATCCATTTTTGCAATCTACGACGATCCCAATTGACTTTTAGCTTACCTAAACCCAAAGGGATTGACAGATATAAGATGAAAAATCCGATAAATTTAATAGCCTTGGTAATATTTGGTAGGTCGACCTGATAAAACATAATTAAGAGTAAGGATATCCAAATTGTGCTAAAAATTATTATTACCCAACTTGGCCTAATCTTTAAATCAATTACGGTACGGTTTTCTTGGTCAATAATTTGACCACTCATACGAGATTTAAACGCATCAGCAAATCCTGATGGAGGATTTATCAGAGCCTTGATAGAAATTATATTTTCTTTCTTAGAATGTTTTAACCATGATAGTACATCTTCAGAAGCGGTTTCACTTTTCTTGAAAGCATCTAATACTTGTTCAGAAGAGTTATCTGTGATTTTGTAAATATTTTCTTTTAGAGAAATCTTCATTTTAAGTTTCTGCAATTCTTTACAACGTTTAATGTATGTGGCGTCTGCCACTGTTGTTGTTTTGGAAACCGAAGATAGTAAAAAAGCAAAAGCGCACCCACCGTTCAAACTTTTTTATGAGCCTCTTACTCAATTTCCTATGACATCCGTACTCATTTTTAAGGGTCTGTGAGCTGTCCGAGCGATGAAAAGGCAATCCTTAGCCGCTTTTGAACGACTAACTTTAATAAAATGATTTCTTGAATTGGCTTAGCACATGACATATACATGGTGTTGTGCTTAGTTATTTTTTAATTATAAGCTTTCAAAATAGAAGATATCGCTTCTAAATTTTTGTATATCTGTTTTGAACTTTTTCGGGATTGGTTTAAGATTGATAAGCCTTTTTTAGATAATTTATATTTATTCAGTTCGAATTCTATTAGTCCATTAATTTTCAACCAATCTATTGATTCTAATAACACAGTATCATCTGGAATCACATGATTTATATAATCAGCTGAATCAATAACTTCTTCAATTGAGCTTGGCATCTGCTGACTTACTAAAGCAATTGAAAGAAAAATCCAAGAGTTATTACTATTCTGGTTCATATATTTTATGTCAGAAATTCTGTCAAACAATTAAGCACAACAAGCGGATATAGCGCACTCCGCACCTTACTTGCTGCGAAATTTATTGGTTAATTATCGTATTTTCAAAATCTAACTTATTAATTATCAAAAACAAAATCATTTAACTGTCGTTTGAAAACGAATAAGCTATTTAATCCACCAACCGAAGATAAGTGAAAATCTTTACCCATTACAATTTAGTGATTACATACTAGTGAGCTAAATAACAATTCTGCCGTCACAGCATCGGATAAAAAGCATCCTCAATGTGCTCAATTTCCTCTTTTTTGCCTTCTATCAGCACACTGATGATATCAAACCGCGCTTCCAAGTCAATCGCATTCTCCTCAATAAAGGCATTCGCTGCTCGTATGATATTGCGCTGCTTTTTTATGGTTACCGCTTCTTTAGGATTTTCAAAATAGCGCGATGTCCGGGTTTTAACCTCCACAAAAACAATTATTTTCTTAAATTCAGCTACTATATCCAACTCATCTTTTCGGTACCGCCAATTTACTGCTAGCAGTCGATAACCTTTTGCAGCCAAATGAGCTTGTGCTAATTGCTCTCCTTGTTCTCCTATGTCATTATGTTCTGCCAATTGGGATAATTTGTGTTAATTTTAGGGCAAATTACAAAAAAATGAATCGTTTCCTTTTAGTTTTCCTACTGAGTCATGTTTTGTTTATCGCACATGGTCAATCTAGTTTCGAAGGTCAAGTCAATATGTCCATTACTAATGGTAAAGAATTAATCAATAGAACAGTATGGGTAAAACAAAGTCGAATAAGAGTAGAAGAGACGATTGGTAAAAATCCGAATAAAAAGACCATCTACCTGATTAATGGATCAGCTAAAAAAGGTTACATACTAAGCGAGGAGCGTAGTTTATTTATGGAAACTACACCATGGAAGCCATCCGAACCTATGGAGCTTTCAGAACCTACGGTAACCGAAACTGATAGCTTGCTAGGCACTCAAGTAGAAAGGTGGGAACTCATGGAAAAGGATTTAAAAAGAGCAATTACATTCTATTTTTCTCCAAATGATTTTCACTTTTACCGTGACATGCTTCATTATTTACCAGAACGAGACTACTTAGAACGGCTATTTTTACAACTGCCACTTGCTGAAGATGTAATGCCGATAAAAGCAAGTTGGAAAGATCTCAACGGCCAATTAATCTATCAACTAAACGTAACAGCTATAAAATCATTTTCCCCACCCGATCAGCTATTTGCTATTCCGGAAGAATACGAACAATTTTAAAACGAAAGCTTAGAACCTGATTCAGAAACCGAAAGATGACATTTTCTGCCGAAGTACATGGCTTTGTTTGGTTCTACGTGGCCTGCCGGAAAATTAAAAGCCACCGGTATTCCAAGGTCTTCGGTTCTTAATCGAATAATCTCTTCTGCCGTTTGCCCGTAAGGTACTGCATTATCATTCATATCTGACATCCCTCCTACAATGATACCTTGCACACCTTTTAGCCAATCAGATTTTCGCAGGTTCATCATCATTCGGTCGATGTGATAAATGTATTCATCTAAGTCTTCCATAAACAGCAACTTTCCACGCATATCTACTGCTGAATTCGTTCCTGTTAAACTGTATAAAATAGAAAGATTCCCACCAATAAGCTCACCGCTAGCATCTCCTACAATGTTGAGTGAGTGTGGTTCAAATGCATACGTTGGCAATTCCCCAAAAAGTGCTGCCTTTAATGATAATGTACTTTCATTATCGGTGCCGTCCTTTGGAAAATTGATCGGCATTGTACCGTGGATGGTTTGTACGCCAACATTTTCATGGATATGCGTGTGCAACGTAGTCACATCGCTGTACCCAACAATCCATTTTGGCGTAGCCTTATAAGCGGTAAAATCCAATCGGTCGACTAACTGTACTGTCCCATAACCACCTCTAGCACAGATAATCGCTTTTATGCTGTTGTCATCCATTGCTTGCTGCAAGCTGGCTAATCGATGCTCTTCAGTGCCTGCAAATTGATGACACACTTCAAATAGGGCATCGCTCAACACAACTTTTAATCCCCAGTTTTCGATTACCTGTATTGCAGGGTAAAGCTCTTCCTGGCTTATCTTTCGAGCAGTAGAAACAATGGCAACTTGGTCACCTATTGCTAAAAATGGAGGTCGTTTCATAAAATATGTTTTGTGCTAAAATACCCAAGAATTGCAGATTGTTATAAAACTACCAGAGGTTAAAGATTTCTTTTGCGCATATTTTAAAGTAGACATGGGATAACTTACATTTGCATCCACTAAAATCAAACAACCTTGGAAAAGCCGAAAAGACATTTAATTACCGCCGCATTACCTTACGCAAACGGTCCTCTTCATATTGGTCATATTGCAGGAGCTTATTTGCCATCAGATATTTACACTAGATTTCTAAAGTTAAAGGGTGAAGATGCGGTATTAATTTGTGGATCAGATGAGCACGGTGCTGCCATCACTATTCGAGCGAAAAAAGAGGGTGTTACTCCTCAAGAAATTGTAAACAAGTATCACGACATCAATAAAAAAGCATTCGTAGATTTAGGAATTGACTTTGATATTTACCACCGCACTAGCAGTGATTTACACCATGAAACGGCTCAAGCATTCTTTAAAGAACTAGATACAAAAGGAAGCTTCACCAAGCAAACCAATGAGCAATACTTTGATGAATCTGCACAACAATTTTTAGCTGACCGTTACATCATTGGTACTTGTCCAAAATGTAGTTTTGAAAATGCCTACGGAGACCAATGTGAAAGCTGCGGATCAACGTTGAATCCAGAAGACTTAATCAATCCAAAATCTACGTTAAGCGGAGAAAAGCCAATTAAAAAAACAACGACTCATTGGTTTTTACCAATGAATCAGCACGAAGCGTGGTTGAAAGAATGGGTAGAAAAAGGAACATTAGACAACCAACAGCATCACAATCCTAAACTGTGGAGAAACCAAGTAATTGGACAGTGCAAGTCGTGGATCGATAATGGATTACAACCACGAGCAATGACTCGGGACTTAGACTGGGGAGTGAAAGTACCAGTAGAAGGTGGAGAAGGAAAAGTGCTATATGTATGGTTAGATGCGCCAATCGGATACATTTCTGCGACAAAACAATGGGCCGCAGACAACGGTAAAAACTGGGAAGATTATTGGAAAGATGAATCAACTGAAATGGTTCATTTTATCGGAAAGGACAACATTGTTTTTCACTGTATAATTTTCCCGATTTTATTAAAAGAGCATGGAGGATTTAACTTACCAACGAATGTTCCTGCCAATGAATTTTTAAATTTAGAAGGCGGCAAACTATCCACTTCTCGCGATTGGGCTGTTTGGGTGCATGAATACCTCGAAGACTTTAAAGGCAAAGAGGATGTATTGCGTTATGTATTATGCAGCATTGCTCCAGAAACCAAAGACAGCGAGTTTACTTGGAATGACTTTCAAGCTAGAAACAACGGTGAGTTAGTGGCAATTTTTGGAAATTTCATCAATCGTGCAGTCGTGCTTACCCATAAGTATTTTGAAGGAAAAGTTCCTGAATTGGGTACAAATACAGAGAAGTACAACCCTATTTTTAAGCAGCTGAATGTGATTACTTCTAACCTGAATGATAAACTAGAGAAATTCAACTTTAGGGATGCTCAAAATGAAGCCATGGCCATTGCCCGCTTAGGGAATAAGTTTTTAGCAGATACAGAACCGTGGAAGCTCTTTAAAACAGATGTAGAAGAAGTTAAAACAATCTTACACATTGCGCTTCAAATTGCTGCTAATTTGGCAATTGCATTTGAACCGTTTTTACCATTTACAACGAGCAAACTTTCCAAAATGCTCCATCTAGAAAACACCACTTGGTCGCAGTTATCTAGCACAACTATTTTGAAGGCAGGCCATCAATTAAATCCTGCCGAGCTGCTATTTGAAAAAGTAGAAGACGAAGTAGTCGCAACTCAAATTCAAAAGTTAGCTGATAAAAAAGCTGCTAAAGCTGCTGCAGAAAAGAGTGTTATTCCTGCCAAAGAAACCGTGTCTTTTGAAGACTTCTCTAAAATAGATATCCGTGTAGGAAAAATTACTGCAGCTGAAAAGGTAGCAAAAACCAAAAAGTTGTTGAAACTAACGGTGGAAACAGGTCTTGATACCCGAACGGTTGTCTCAGGAATCGCTGAGTCATACACAGCGGAAGAGATTATTGGAAAACAAGTCAGTATCTTAATCAACCTTGCTCCAAGAAAAATTAAAGGAATCGAAAGTGAAGGGATGATTTTAATGGCTGAGAACGCAGAAGGTAAACTGAGCTTTGTATCTCCAGAACACGAAAACTTGACAGGAAGCGAGGTAAGATAATTGGCTTAAAAAAACACAAGAAGCAACCATTTCTTTTAATTTCGTGTCCTTACTCGGATGAAATCTCCTTTGAAAAACCTTGGAGAGTTCCATATTCATCCGCTCATTTTTTAAGTTTAGCATGGATAATTGGTGCTTCATCGCATACTTAACGAAAAGAAGTTCGAATAAGTTATCGATTTAACTTTCTAATTTCTATATATTTGTTATGTTATGTTAAAAGGTGACAAATTAAGCAACAACTTAACCTTTAGTCACTTACATTTTTTTAACGACTTAATAACTAGTAAGTACTTACCTCTCGATACTATGAAACGATTTTTTTCATTCCTAACTCTTGTAATTGCACTTACAATTGTTACTCAAAACGCCAATGCTCGCGACTATTTTTGGATAGGAAATTCTTCCACTTGGGAAGATGGTTCTAACTGGGCCACTACAGAAAATGGCAGCCCAGCCAATGCAATTCCATCGGAAAAAGACAACGTTTTTCTATCTACTAATAATGCAGCGGTTATAACGTTTGCAAATGCTGTTTGTAATGATTTAATCACTACAGGTGATGGTCAATTGTTCTTAAAAGGTTATAAGGGAGCGACTTTGCGAATAGTTGGTGACATTAGAATTGGCGAACAAACAAAAATTATCAACGAGGGATTAATAGTTCTCAATGCCAAAAAGAAGGTAACCTATTCCTTATCTCCTAGCTTATTTGTTAGTGCAATAACAATTAAAAATACAGGTAAAGCAACGCTCAATAAAACCTTATCGGTAGAGGGAACGATTACCCACGAGTCAGGTGATATAATTACCCGTTCAAATAATATTTATTGTGAACAATACGTATTTGCTACACCTAAACAAAAATCGGTTCGACTAGACAACGGCAATTTATTGGTTCATAATAAATCCATCAATGCTAACGATGCATCCTACATTGATCTCTCCAAAATAATCATCCAGCAAGGACTGACGTCAAACCTTGCCACAAGCAATAGCGGTGGTAAGAAAGGTGGTGGCGGCAACACCAACAAACAGGTTACGCAGGTATTTACTACGGTAACACCTCCAACATGTAATGGACTAGCAGACGGATCTGCTACAGTCGACTCCCTTAGAACTGTAGGACCAACAGGACCATACACTTACACTTGGTCAAGAGCGGGTTTTCCGACGGTAACTGGTCAAACGGCAACTGGTTTAAGTAATGGAACTTATTTACTACGAGTACTGGATCAGGCTGATAATTCTACAACAGGTGTGTTTGTTAGTGTAATGGAACCAGATCCTATTTTTGCCAACATCGTGCATACTAACGAAAGCTGTTTTGGAGCCTGCGATGGAACTGCAAGTACTACCCCAATTGGAGGAACACCTATTACTCCAGGGTTGACATATACTTATTTGTGGTCAAACAGTGCGACGACATCTTCTATATCAGGTTTGTGCACAGGAACCTATACTGTTACCATTACTGATGCAAACAATTGCACCAACGTAGATCAAGTTACTGTAGGTGGTCCTTCGCAAATTGCTCCAAACGTAACATCTACAAATGTAGCATGTAGAGGAGACAATAATGGAACAGCTACTTCTGCTCCTTCAGGAGGAGTTGGTCCTTATACCTTCTTGTGGTCGAATGCCGCTACTACTCCAACTATTAACGGATTAGCTCCAGGCTCATACACTGTTACGGTTACGGATAACACTTCTTGTACCATTACAGAATCAGTTACTATCACTGAACCTGCTACCCTACTTTCAGCAAACATCAACCTTATTTCACCGATAAGTTGTAACGGAAATACCGATGGAATAATAGCGGCTAACGGAACAGGTGGTGTGCCACCTTACAACTTTGCATGGTCGAACAGTGCTACAACTAGTACCCTATTAAATATTGCCGCAGGGACATACACGGTTACTGTTACCGACGCAAACTTATGTGCTCAAACAGATCAAATTACATTAACAGCTCCTACAGCTATTGCTCCTGCAGTAAACGTAGTATCTAATGTTAGTTGTAACGGACTTTCTGATGGAGAATTAACGGCAAGTGCAACCGGAGGAACGCCAGGATATTCATTTGTATGGTCCAACAGCGCAACCACAGCAACCATAAGTAATTTGGCAGCAGGAACATATACAGTCACCGTAAATGACGCTAATAATTGCCCTGCTGTGACTCAAGCTACAATAACAGAACCAACAGTTCTAACTACCACTATTATAAATAGCACAGGAGCTACTTGCTTCGGAGGTGCAAATGCAAGTGCCGAAGCTTCTCCTGCTGGTGGAACACCACCTTACTCCTTTGCATGGTCGAACAGTGCTAACACAGCAATTGCTTCAGGACTCGCGGCAGGTACTTACACAGTTACTACAACTGATGCAAACACATGTACCGCAACTGCTCAAATTACCATAACACAAGGAAATCAAATTTTTCCTAATGCAACCGCTACCAATGTAACCTGTAACGGTGGAAGTAATGGTACTGCAGCAAGTTTGCCAAATGGTGGAGTCGGTCCCTATACTTTTCTATGGTCTGATGCAGGTTCATCTACCACTGCAACAATTGGTAGTCTTGCAGCGGGAGCATACACCGTTACTGTTACTGATGCCAACCTTTGTACAGCAACTGAAACAGTTAATGTAACTCAACCTGCAGCTGCTGTTAGTGCAACTATTTCGATCATAAATAACCTCAATTGTGCAGGAAATAATGATGGAATCATTCAAGCTACAGGAGCAGGTGGAACAAGTCCATATACCTATGCTTGGTCAAATGCTTCAACTTCTCGAACATTATTAAATATAGGACCTGGAACATATACTGTTACAGTAACAGATGCCAATACATGTACAGCTACAGCTCAAGTAACTTTAAGCTCAGCAGCTCCTATTGTGCCAACGATAACAGTGGATGCAAACGTTAGCTGTTTTGGTTTATCAGATGGGCAAGCAACTGCCAGTGCAACAGGTGGAACTCCCGGCTATACTTACAATTGGTCAAACAGTCAGACTACTGCTACAGCTACTAATTTACTTGCAGGAACATATACTGTTACAGTTACCGATGCGAACTTATGTACAGCTGAAGAACAAGTAATCATTACAGAGCCTACATTATTAGCTGCATCCATAGTTTCACAGTCTGATGCTACTTGTTTTAATGGCACAGACGGAAGCGTTGAGGCAGGTGCAACCGGTGGAACTGCTCCTTACAACTTTTCGTGGTCGAACACTACTACCACTGCTACGAATAGTGGTATTGCAGCAGGGACATACACGGTTACTGTTACCGACGCCAATAATTGTACAGCTACCACACAAGCCACAATTGGACAAGGAGTGCAACTAAATCTAACCACGACTGTCCAAAGTAACCCTTTGTGTAACGGAGGAAATCAAGGTGCAGGAGAAGTTGCTGTAACAGGTGGTGCACCAGGCTATAGCTACTTATGGAGCAATACAGCAACCACTCCTATCATAACAGGGCTTACTGCAGGAACATATACGGTTACCGTATCCGATGCCAACAATTGTACTGAAACAGCTCAATTTACCTTAACCGAACCAACGGCTATTGTAAGCAATATTACAACGACTAATAACCCACAATGTGCAGGGCTTGCAGCAGCAAGCGCAACAGCAAGTGCTACAGGTGGAACTCCAGGTTACTCCTTCTCTTGGAGCAATGCTGCAACTACCGCAACTATTAATAATCTTACTACAGGAACATACACAGTAACCATTTCTGATGCAAACAACTGTACCGTTACAGATCAAGTAACCATTAATCAATCTCCTGTGATTAATACAACTGTTACTAGCACTGATGCCAATTGTTTTGGTGCTGCAACGGGAACAGCAACCGTATCACCGAGTGGTGGTGCGGGCGGTTTTACCTTTAATTGGTCTACTACAGCAACAACAGCAACTGCATCTAATTTAGCAGCAGGCAAATACTTTGTAACAGTTTCGGACGCAAATGGTTGTACTGCATTAGACTCCGCAACAATCTCAGAACCTACTGTAATTGCGACCACAGTAACCACCGTAGATGCGAGTTGTAATACCTCTGCTGATGGGTCTGCAACTATAGCTGCAACAGGAGGAACACCAGGTTATACCTTCGCATGGACTGGCGGTCTAACTACTGCCACCATTAACAACCTAAACCCAGGAAAGTATTTTGTTACTGTTACCGATTTAAACAATTGTACAGTTATCGATAGTGCAGAAATTATTCAATCTAATCCTGTAGTTCTTACACTTGACAGCACATTAAATGTTAGCTGTAATTCAGGAACAGATGGAGGGGCGTACGTCATCACATCAGGAGGAACAGCTCCATATACCTACTTGTGGGATAATGCACAAACAACAGATACCTTGAAGAATGTTTCTGCAGGCACCTATTCGTTAATAGTTACCGATGGAAATGGCTGTACCGATACATTAACAACAACAGTTACCGAACCTCTTCCATTAACTACAACCACGACAACAGTTGATTTACTCTGTGCATCTAATACGGATGGACAAGCTGTTGTGATTGCAACAGGAGGAACAGCTCCCTACACCTATTTATGGTCAACGACCGCTACTGCAGATACCATTAGAAATTTATCAGCAGGTAAATATTTTGTAACGGTTACCGATGATAATAACTGCACAGCGGTTGACTCGGCAACGATTACTGCACCAAATGCAGTATCACTAGCAATTACTGCAACTGATGCACTTTGCAAAGACAGCGCAAATGGAAGTGTTTCTGCAGTTGCAAGCAATGGGACTGCTCCTTATACCTTTATTTGGAGTAATTCGGCTACAGGTGGAAATATTTCAAACCTTACTGCAGGCACCTATACCGTAACTGTTTCGGATGCCAATGGATGTACCTTAGTAGACTCAGGAATAGTAGCAGAACCTACAGCGGTAACAGCAACTTTTACGGTAACTGATGCTTCTTGTAGTGGATTAAACGATGGAAGTATTACGTTGACACCCGGAGGTGGAACACCAGGATATACTTTTAGCTGGTCAAATAGCGCCACTACTCAAAACTTAACAGGGATTTCTTCAGGAAAGTACTTTGTTACCATTACTGACCTCAACGGCTGTACTAAATTAGACAGTGCTACAGTAAATGACGGTGTTTCTATTTCTATCGCAGTTGATTCCTTAGCTAACATAGATTGTAACGGTGGTACGAACGGGTTTATAAAAGTATCCGCAACTAGCGGTACCACTCCCTACACCTACTTATGGAGTACGACTGCAATAACTGATACTATTGGAGGATTATCTGCAGGGTCATATACAGTAACCATTACAGACGCAAACGGATGTTTTAAGGACACCACTATTGTCATTACTGAACCGTCACAGCTAATTCCTTCAACTGCTACTACCAACGTAAGCTGTAGTGGAAACGCTGATGGAACAGCAACAGCAAGCGCAACAGGAGGAACCTCGCCTTATACGTTCAATTGGTCTACCTTACAAACAGGCCCAAGCATTACAGGCTTAGCTGCAGGGAATTATACCGTTACAGTTACTGATAATAATGGTTGTACGGCATTAGATAATTTTACCATTAACCCACAGTCAGGATTTACTTATTTAGATACAGTAGTCAACAATAACTGTTTTGGAGATTGTAATGGAGAACTCGGAATATTTGCTTTATCAGGTGGTACTGCACCGTATACCTTCTTATGGTCCACAAGCAGCACGGCACCTTTAATCAGTGGACTTTGTGCGGGTACATATACGGTAACGATAACAGATGCTAACAATTGTGATTCAGTTGCAACGTATTCTATTACAGAACCAACACAAATAACCGCCACAACGACAACAACTAACTCAAATTGCACCATCTGTGATGGAACAGCTGTAGTTACTGTAGGAGGTGGAACACCGGGTTATACGTACAACTGGTTAGATGCCAGTTTAACACCAATTGGACAAACCACTGATACAGCAAGAGCACTTTGTTCAGGTGTCTACAATGTAGAAATAACTGATTTAAATGGTTGTAGAGATACTGTTAGTGCAAATGTTATTGACAACAACGCTCCTGTAGTAACTACCACAAGTACCGATGTGAGTTGCTTTGGTTTAAGTGATGGAACAGCTACTGTTAGTGCTCCATGTCTATTAACTACTTGTAGTGTAAATTGGTTAACCATAACAGGTTCCCCGATTGGGCAAACTACCATAACTGCTACAGGTCTTGCAGCAGGTAGCTATATTGCTGAAGTAAGTGATGTGAATGGTTGTGTAAGTTTGGACACTGTAAGTATTAATAGTCCATCTCAAATTATACCGAATGAAGGATTTGTAGCGGTAAGTTGCTCAGCAATAACTTTGTGTGATGGCTCTGCATTTGTAAGACCTTCAGGCGGATCTGCTCCATATACATTTGTATGGTCAGGAACGCCTATTGGACAAAACACAGACTCTATTTCTGGTTTATGTGTAGGAACATATACTGTGACGATTACGGATGCCAACAATTGCGATACAGTAGTGGCAATTAATGTAACGCAAGGGACTGCATACACAGCAGCAATAAATAGCACTGATGAAACCTGTTCTAATTCTTGCGATGGAACAGCAGAAGTGATTTTATCAGGTACTTTATCAGGGCCGCATACGTATAATTGGAGTCCTACTCCACCTGCAGGCCAGCAAGGAAATAGAATTCTCAATGGACTGTGCGCAGGAACTTATAACGTAACGGTAACTGATGCTGGAGGATGTACCACTACTGCTAGCACAACTATCGGAACACAAAATAGCATTGTACCCAACAGTTCATTTACCAATGAATCATGCGGAGGTAACTGCGATGGAACAGCAACAGTTAATCCTGTTGGAGGTGTTGCACCTTACAGCTTCACTTGGACTCCAACTCCAGCAGTTGGTGCGGGAACCAATGCAGCATCAGGCCTGTGCCCAGGACCAATCGAAGTACTAATCTCTGATGCCAACGGATGTGATACCACTGTAAGATTTACAATTGGAAGCTCTGCCCCTATCTTACCAAACGAAACTGTGATAAATGCAACGTGTAATGGTAATTGTGATGGTTCAATTACCTTAGCTCCGTCAGGTGGCGGATCGAGTAATTACACCTACTCTTGGACACCAGTTCCGCCAAACGGACAAGGAACAGCAAATGGAACAAATCTGTGTGCAGGTACATATACCATAATCATTAGCGATGGATTAGGATGTGACACAACGTTATCTGCAACCATAACGGAATTTAATGCAATCAACTCAGGAGTTGGAAGTACAGATGCTTCTTGTAATGGTGTTTGCGATGGAGTTGCATTTGTATCTCCTACAGGAGGAGTTGCTCCATATACCTACGCTTGGTCTACCTCCGCTACGACAGATACTTTACAAAATTTATGCGCAGGAACCTACAGCGTAACCATAACCGACGCTAATAATTGTACATTGGTGGAGACGGTTACCATTTCAGAGCCACTAATAATTGCAGCATCAACTAGCGCTACAGATGCTACGTGCGGCATATGTGACGGCTCCGTAACTGTTTCACCTGTAGGCGCAGGCCCGTTTACATTCGAATGGTTGGATAACAACTTATCTCCTATAAGTGTAACCACTGCTACTGCTACAAACCTTTGCTCAGGCAATTACTTTGTAGATGTTACCGATGTAAATTCAGGATGTGTCAATCGATTTAGTGCATCTATTAATGATAATGGTGGAGAAACAGTTGTCGTAACCAAAACAGATGAAAGTTGTATTAGCAGCTGTGATGGTACAGCAACCGCAAGTTATAACTGCACCACAGCGAATTGCACAGTAGAATGGTTTGATGCTACAACTGGTTTAAGCATTGGACAAGCAACAGCAACAGCAACAGGACTGTGCGCAGGAAATTATTTTGTGGAAGTAATCAACGATTCAGGTTGTGTTACGATAGAGCCTGTTTCTATTAATTCCCCATCTGCTATTTTTGCTACAACTGTGACTACAGATGCAACTTGTTCATCAAACTGCGACGGTTCTGCCAGCGTAACCGCTGCAGGAGGTTCAGGTACGTTCAGCTATGTATGGACCCCAGCTCCAGGCTCCGGTCAGGGAACGGCTAACCCAAGTGGAATGTGCCCTGGAAATTACTCAGTAGAAATAATAGATGGTAATGGGTGTAGTATTATCGAACAAATAACTATAGGATCACCAAATGCATTGGCAACTACCTTTACAGCAACTAACCCAGGTTGTGGTTTGTCAGATGGAAGTATTTCTGCTGCAGTGACAGGAGGAAGTACTCCTTATAATTTACAGTGGTTTGATGCCAACAACACCTTACTAACCGGACAAACTGCAGCAACAATTTCTTCCATCACGGCGGGAAGTTATACCCTAAGAGTAAGAGATGCTAATGGTTGCGAGGATTTCTTTAGCTTCAATTTACCGAATGGAAATGGTCCAACAATTACGTTAGACTCTACAACAACCTTAACGTGTGCAGGAGATAACAATGGAGCCATTTTTATCACTCCGAATGGTGGAACTGCTCCATACAGCTTCAAGTGGTTGCCTTTTGGCCAAACCTTTGAAGATTTGAATGGACTTTCCGCAGGAACATACACAGTAGAGGTAACTGACGCTAATGGGTGTATCGGATTTGATAGTTACACCATTACAGCACCGGCTAATTTAATTGCTTCATTTAACACAACAGATGCAAATTGTGGTGCCTGTGACGGAGAAGCAGAAATAAGTATCACAGGAGGTGCTGCACCATATACATTTAATTGGAGTAATGGCTCGGACAGCACAAAAGCGGTTGACTTATGTGCAGGAATTTATGTAGTTGATGTAGTCGATGCAAATGGATGTTCACAAACTTTTAATATAGGAATCAATAATTCAGGTGGAATCACCAACGCATTAGTTGCTACAACAAATGCATCATGTAATACTACATGTGACGGAAGCGCAACTCTTACACCAATTGGAGGACAAGCTCCTTACCAATTCTACTGGCCACATAATGGCTCCACAGCAGACACCTTAACAGGTCTATGTGCCGGAGATTATTTTGCACAAATCACAGATGCGAACGGTTGTATGCAAGTAGTAAATGTAACCATAGAAGAGCCTGCTCGATTTACAGTAAATCCACAAATCACGGCAGTTAATTGTAATAGCTTCCCTTGCGATGGTTCAATTTTACTGAACGTCACAGGAGGGGCATCCCCATACAACTTTAATTGGAACCTTGCAGGTTTGCCAGATAGCAATTATGTAGATGGTTTGTGTGCAGGATTGTATAATGTCGATATTTCAGATGCAAACGGTTGTGTTCAATCATTTGAGTTCACCGTTTCAAACACTTCGATTCAAATTGACCCTACACCAGTAGCAACTGACGTGAGCTGCTTTGGAGCTTGTGATGGATCATTAACAGCAAATGTATCATCTGTGTTGGTTGATTACCAATGGCTAGATGTAAACAACAATGCTGTAGCTGCAGTAAATACAGACGCTCAAGGGCTATGTGCGGGAGACTATACCTTATTACTAACTTCAGTAGCAGACGGATGTCAATATTTTGAAACGATTACCATCGGCAGTCCTGATTCATTATTAATTAGTCAGCCACTGGTAACTGATGTCAATTGCGGAAGTGACTGTGACGGACAAATTAGTGTAAATGCATTTGGCGGTAAACTAGCTTACAGTTTTGTGTGGAATGATCCGAATACCCAAACAACGAATGTAGCGACTAATTTATGTGCCGGAAATTACAGTGCCATTGTAACGGATAACAATGGCTGTACCGTAGTAGTCAACGCAACTGTAAGCGCAAACTCTGCAATTGTCATGAATGTAATTGATACAACCAATGTAATATGTAGTAGCTCTTGCAACGGAACAGCAGAGATAGCGGCAAGCGGAGGAGTTGCTCCTTACACCATAGCATGGGCAGGAGGTCAAACCGGACCGATCGTAACCGGCTTGTGCTTTGGTCCAAACTTAGTGACCATAACTGACGCGACCAATTGTTCTATCACTGATACCGTTTTTATTGGAGCAAGAGACACGGTAATTGCGGTAGCAGGAAACGACACGGTAATTTGTGATAACGGACAAGTAATATTGAGCGGAAGCACTAGAGGAAGCGGCGTAGTTTCAGCCGCTTGGTTTAATGTACCATCTTACACATTACTTACCAATAACTTTGACACCACCTTTAGTCTAAATGCGAGAGGAACATACCGATATGCGTTGATTGCAACGAACGGAATGGGCTGTAACGATACCACCATAAAAACAGTAACCGTTACGGCTAGCCCTGTTATCGATGCAGGTAGAAACGTAAGAATCTTTGATAATCAAATTGCGCAGCTGAACCCAATGGGTGGCAATCCATCATTTACCTACTTATGGACCCCTGCAACTAATTTGAGTGATCCGACTGCAGAGAAACCAACATCAGATACACGAGAATCTAGAACGTATACCTTAACAGTAACTGATACAAATGGTTGTTTTGCATCTGATACCATGCGTGTTCTTTATGAAGAGCCGATTACATTCCCTTCAGGTTTCTCCCCGAATGGTGATGGTAAAAACGACGTATGGAATCTTGACTTCATTGAAGCATTCCCAAATACAACGGTTCAAGTATTTAACCGATGGGGACAAGTTATTTTCGAATCTAGAAGCTATACAGAACCATGGGATGGAAGCTTTGAAGGCAAAGCAGTTCCAAGTGGGACTTACTATTACATCATAGACTTAAAAGACGATAAGTTTGACCCATTCACAGGTCCAATCACAATAATGAGATAATTATGAAACAGTATTTAACTATCATACTTGGAATTCTCGGCTGCACATTTAGCGTGTCAGCACAGCAACTTCCGCAGTTCACCCAATACCAGCTGAACGATTACATCATTAATCCAGCAGTTGCAGGATCTCGACCTTATTTCGAGGCGAAGTCCAACAACCGATACCAATGGGAAGGGATACAAGATGCTCCAAGAACATTTACGCTTGGTGTGAATGGGCCGCTAAAAAACCAGAACATGGGAGTTGGTGGCTACATCTTTGTTGATGTAACAGGGCCAACCAAACGAACAGGACTTAGTCTCTCCTATTCTTACCATGTCAATCTCACTGATGATATTCGTTTATCATTGGCAGCTAATGGAGGAATCACACAATTTAGCCTTGATGGGGCTGAGATTACCTTGGAAGATCAGACGGATGATGCATTTATCAATAATTTGCAAAATGAGCTAAAGCCTGATGCGGGTTTCAGTTTTTACCTATATGGTAAGAATTTTTACTTTGGTGGATCAGCGCCATCTTTAATCCAACGGAATTTGGAATTCGAAGATGTAAGAGGAACATCAGGAAGAATTGTAAACCATTATTATTTAATGGCAGGATACACTTATGAAATCAACAATAACTTTAAGCTAGACCCTAGCGCTATTGTTCGATTTGTTGATCCTATCGTACAATTTGAAGCTACGTTGCGAGCAACTTACCTCGATCAATTTTCTGCAGGTATTTCTTACCGACAAGAGGATGCACTTGCGATGCTGCTTGGATTTACACTTAATAACACCATTACGTTTGGGTATTCATATGATTTCATACAATCAGATATAATGAATTACAGCACTGGATCACATGAATTTATGGTAGGAATTCGATTCAATGATACTGGAATTAGAGCAACCCGTCAGGAATAATTACAAAGAAAATAAAGCAGTAGAAAGCCCTCGATCTTTGATTAGTTCGAGGGTTTTTATTAATGAATACTTCATGTTACGCTCAGCCTTTATACTATCGTGAAATACAACAATAGAATTGGGCTTAATATGTCTTCTAACATTTGTAAAACATTGCTTTGGAGATCTCCTTTGATTGTAATCTCCTGAAAGTACTGACCACATAATAATCTTATAGTCCTTTTCTAACTGTGCAATCTGCGACTTTTTGATTCGACCATATGGCGGTCTAAATAAATTAGAATCGATAACGCCTTTTGCCAAGTGGACATTTTCGAGGTACTCTTGGTCGGTTTTGCTCCATCCTTTAAGGTGATTGAATGTATGGTTTCCGACTGCGTGACCTTCTTCCAATATGCGTTGATAGATTTCTGGGTATTTGGAAACATTGTCCCCAATACAAAAGAAGGTTGCGTGAGCACCATATTCTTTTAGCGTATCCAACACCCAAGGCGTAACATTTGGGATGGGTCCATCATCGAAAGTGAGGTATACTTTATTTTGCTCCAAATCATTGCCCTCCCAAACTAAATTAGGGTAATACGACCTCAATAATTTTGGAACGTTGGATAACATCACTAACTAAATAACAATTCAAACACCTGATCAATCTTTGCAACAAAAACCAATTCTATGGAATAGTTCTTTTGCTCGATTCCTTTTCGATTATATTTCGACAAGAATATCTTAGTGAACCCCAGCTTCTGACTCTCTAAAATGCGTTGTTCAATTTTGCTTACTGGTCTAATCTCTCCGTTCAAGCCAACCTCAGCAGCAAAAGTATACTTTGGGTTCACCGGCAAATCTTCACCAGAAGATAAGATGGCGCTTATAACTGCTAAATCAATTGCCGGATCATCTACCCGAATACCTCCAGCGATATTTAGGAAAACATCTTTTACTCCAAGGCGAAATCCACAACGTTTCTCCAAAACAGCGAGTAGCATGTTTAATCGACGTAAGTCAAAACCAGTGGAAGACCGCTGAGGAGTGCCATAAGCGGCACTGCTGACCAACGCCTGCACTTCTATCAATAAAGGTCGAATTCCCTCTACCGTGGCAGCAGTCGCTGAGCCACTAAGCGGCTCGTCACGATTACCGATAAGCAATTCAGAAGGGTTGATGATGGGCTGCAATCCCAAGCTATTCATCTCATAAATTCCCAACTCATTGGTAGACCCAAAGCGGTTTTTCTGTGTTCGGAGCAAGCGATACATAAAATTACGATCACCTTCAAACTGTAAAACGACATCAACCATATGCTCCAATACTTTAGGACCTGCAATACTTCCATCTTTGGTAATATGACCAATTAAAAATACCGGGGTAGTCGTTTCCTTTGCAAACTTCATTAACTTGGCTGTGCATTCCCTAATTTGAGAAATACTACCTGCAGAGGACTCGATAATTTGCGTATGAATCGTTTGAATGGAATCAACTATCACAATGTCTGCATCCAACTCGGCTAAATGAATAAGGATGTTTTGCATTGAGGTTTCTGTAAAAAGATAACACTCATCATTCAAGGAACCAATCCGTTCAGCACGCATTTTTATCTGTTGTTCGCTTTCCTCTCCACTGATATAAACGATACGAATTCCTTTCATCTGCATGGCAAGCTGCAACAAGAGAGTAGACTTGCCAATACCAGGTTCACCT
Source organism: uncultured Acidiluteibacter sp. (assembly GCA_965660325.1). Lineage (GTDB taxonomy): Bacteria > Bacteroidota > Bacteroidia > Flavobacteriales_E > Vicingaceae > Acidiluteibacter. The sequence goes on along the minus strand of CBFHZL010000005.1, from coordinate 13,447 downwards.
GCAAAGAGTATCAAAGAGCCGGGTACTAAACCACCTCCAAGCACTCTGCTCAACTCCGGATCAGTCAGCGGAAATCTTCGCTCTTCACTAAAAGTAACCTCATTGATTTTTTTGGGTTTTGTACTTCTTTTTGAAGTAATTAATGAACTCACAGTGGTCGATTCAGACTCCTTTTGGATAATTTCTTCTACGTAAGTATTCCATTCACCACAGCTATTGCACTTTCCCTCCCACTTGGGTGATTGATTCCCACAACTTTGACAAAAAAATGCCTTCTTTAGTTTAGCCAACTTTTAATATTTTAAAAAGTAATATCTATTTCTCGTCGTTTCGACTTTTTGTTAGCGCCACAAAGATCGCCTATATTTTTGTCAGCAGGCTCATATTGCAAGGTCATTGCACGGTTAAAATCATCACAAGCTTCTGCTCGTAAGCCCTTATCATACCGCGCCTCACCTCGGTAAAAGTAGGCTTTGCCTAAATTTTTATCTCGATTCGCAATTACTTGATCAAATCCTGCTATGGCTCCGTCTAAATCTCCCATACCAAGTTTAGAGAGTGCTACATTGAGCACTCCATCTTCCAAGTTTGGTTGCTTTTCTAACGCAGTTGAAAAATCTTCCATTCCTGCTTCGTACAAGTCGAGTTCTCCTTTTGCTGCCCCTCGATTATAATAAGCTGCAGCATAGTCAGGCTTTAACGCTATCGCTTTTGAGTAACTAGCAATGGCGTCTTTATAATCAAACAACTCCGCCTCACAATAACCTTTGTAATAATACATTTCAGCAGAGTCCGGGTAGAGGTCAATCGCCTTTTTTAAATCCTTCAAAGCACCTTTGTAATCTTCTAAAAATACACGTGCCGCTCCTCGATTAAAAAGCGCTACATAGCTCTCTTTATCTGCTTTTAACACTTTGGTATACCCTTCTTCAGCTAATTTAAAATGGTCTTGCTTGTGGTGAGCATCAGCCAACAGCAGCTGCTCTTGCACGGATAAGTCTCCTTTGGAAGCACGCTGTGAAAGCAATTCAGTAACCTCTTCATAACTTCCCTTTTGGTAAAGTGTAGATAGTTTATTGAATGACAGGGAAGATTCTTGAGCACTTATCGAAAGCGATAAAACTAAAATCAAAGTGGTTAATATACGTCTCATAATCTATTTAGAATGGTCTATACTTACGAAACTAAGCAATTATGAAGTAGAAGCTCGAAATAATTACTTGAAATTCTTAATTTTTTGCTCAATGGAAGTGGTTGAATGACCTTCGAGAAAATCAATTATTTCCACTCGACCACCATTGTTTAACACCACATCGTGTCCTGCAATTTGATCTACCGTATAATCTCCTCCTTTTGCCAAAATATCAGGCACCAATTGGCTAATAAGTTCATAGGGAGTTTCTTCCTCAAATAACACCACTGCATCAACAATAGAAAGCGCCGCTAGTAAAAATGCCCGATCTTGTTCATTCTGTATAGGCCTATTTGGACCTTTATTCAGCATCTTTACCGATACATCTGCATTTAAGCCAATGATTAACCGATGTCCCAAATCTTTAGTCTTAGCCAAATAAGATACATGTCCAGGGTGTAAAATGTCAAAAACGCCATTCGTAAATACCACTGTTTCGCTTTTTAAGCGCCACCGTTTTACCTGTAATTTTAATTGGTCAAGTGTCTTTATCTTCGACTGTATAATCTCAACTTGCTGCAACATGCTTCTTTTGGTTAACGATTCTGATAAAAATAATGGATATAACGCCTAGAACAATAATCATAAGTGTTTGAGCAGTCCAGATAATCCAACCCAACGCTAAAGCAGAGGTATTTAACACACCATAAATAGTAAGTGTCTTCATAATAGCAATTGGATAGACACCGATACCGCCTTGCACAAAGACGATCGATAATCCACCGAGCACGAAAGATGCTAAAACACCTGCTATGGGTACATCGGCCGTATCTGAAAGTGCAAAAAAGCACACATAATGCATCAGTAAGTACATGACCCAAATAAAGGCCGTGTGTAGCAAAAAGAGGCCCTTTTTTTTCATGGTAGCGATGGTTTTTACTCCTTCAAAAATTCCTTGAAATAAGGTCCTAATCTTAGCGAAAAATGGGTTGTTGGATTTAGAAATCATGAAGAATAAAAATATCCCTCCCCCAATGGTAGCCACAATAAGTAGCATGATGATGTTTTCAGCCGAAAACTTATCCCCGCCTTGGGCCACCGTATCCATTAGCAATTCTCTTAGCTTATCGATCTCCATTAAAATCACAGACAAGGTAATTACACCTAAGATAATCAAATCCGCAACACGCTCAGCTACAATAGTTCCAAGAAGTTTGTTGAATGGCATATTTTCATACTTGGCTACTACTGCAGGTCGGGTTACCTCTCCTAAGCGTGGGAAAGCCAAGTTCGCGATGTATCCAATCATAACTCCAAAAAAGCTATTCCAAAAACTGGGAACTTTTCCAAGCGGCTCAATGGTGTATTTCCATCGGATTGCGCGAGAGGCATGGCTTAAGATTCCAAAAAGGATCGATAATAAAATAATGAAATAATTGGCGTGACTAAAGGAATAAAATACATGATCCTTTTCGGCAGCAGTCAGGTTGTTGAATACATACCATATCAAGAAAATTCCAAAAGCTAATGGAATCGATATCTTCAAAAAATTAAGAATGAATTTTTTCAAAAGGCTTATTTTAATAGGTTTGTTTGCTCATCTGGAAATACAATAGTAGGCTTAAATTCTTTTGCTGCTTCGATTTCCATAATGCCGTAGCTTATAATAATAACGATATCATCCACTGCCACTTTTCGAGCAGCGGGGCCATTTAAACAAATTTCTCCTGATCCTCTTTTACCTTTTATGGTGTATGTTTCCAACCGCTCTCCATTGTTGATGTTAACGATTTGGACCTTTTCGCCCTCAATAAGGTTTGCAGCATCCAATAAATCTTCGTCAATTGTTACGCTGCCGACGTAATTTAAATCTGCTTCTGTAACCCTTACACGGTGGAGCTTCGACTTTACTACTTGTATTTGCATATGGCGAGTAAAATTAGGCATTAATCGGCAAATTGTCGATGAGTCGAACATTTGCAACCCTCACTCCTGCAAATAAGTGAGGCTGTCCGATAATCTCTTCACCTGCATACTCTTGTAATGTATTCCTGTCCACCAATAATAGGTATTCAACTTCAAATTCTGGAAGCCCATTAAGTCGTTTAATGGCTGCTGTTATCCGATCATTCATTACTGATTTACTTGGGACGAAGTGGTTGGCCAAGGATGACAACTCTGCATGTATGGCAGCTGCCTCCTCTTTTTGTGCCAATGTCAGTCGCTTATTTCTACTACTCATTGCCAGTCCATTTGGCTCTCTGCTGATGGGGCAGCCTATAACTTCTACATCCATTTGCTCCATCTCTACCAACTTTTCTACAATAACCAACTGCTGATAATCTTTATCACCGAAGTAGGCTCGAGTAGGAACGGTGATATCGAACAGTCGTTTTACAACAATTGCCATTCCATTAAAATGACCAGGTCGATGCGTACCTTCCATTAACTCAGCTAAAGGGCCAAACGCATACTGTTTAGTTACCTCTTCCGGATAGATTTCCTCTACGGTTGGAATAAACGCAATGTGGCAATTGTGTTGATCTAACAGCGCTAAGTCTTCGTCTATAGTTCTTGGATACTTAGCTAAGTCTTCCGGATTGTTAAACTGTTTTGGGTTAACAAAGATGCTGCAAACTACTATGTCGTTCTCATTCATCGCTCTATCTATCAAAGTCATGTGCCCATGGTGCAGTGCACCCATAGTTGGAACAAAACCAACTGACATCCCTTCACTTCTTAACTGAGTGAGGTGTGAATTAAGGTCATTTGCGGATAAAAACTGCTGAATCATTTGATAAATTTTGGTGAAAAATCGTTATAAATTAACGGTTTATACGAATTGAAAAAACGGGGCAAGGTAAACCCATTGTTGAAAAATCGCAATAAAATTCGTATTTTTGTGTCGCTTTTGTTAATTAATCTATCCTTTATGACTAAGAAAAGAATACTATTTATCTCGCAAGAGATAACCCCTTACACAGAAGAAACTGAAATTTCAAAAATAGGAAGACATCTTCCACAAGGAATACAAGAAAAAGGAAAAGAGATTAGAACGTTTATGCCTCGATTTGGTTCAATAAACGAGCGCAGAAATCAACTTCATGAAGTTATTCGATTATCTGGAATGAACCTGATTATCGATGAAAATGACCATCCACTAATTATAAAAGTAGCATCTATTCAACCTGCTAGAATGCAAGTTTACTTCATCGACAATGAAGACTTCTTTCAGCGAAAAGCTACGTTTGAAGACAAAAAAGGTACGTTCTTCGAAGATAACGACGAGCGGTCAATTTTCTTCTGCAGAGGTGTACTAGAAACAGTCAAGAAATTAGGTTGGGCACCAGATTTAGTGCATTGCCATGGTTGGATGACCAGTTTAATCCCTATGTTTTTGAAAACAGCATATAAAGAAGAACCACTTTTTGAAAACACAAAAGTAGTTTATTCAGCATATGATGATGTATACGACGATAGCCTGAACAATGAATTCGCTAAAAAGGCGTTAATGGAAGGCATTGATGAAAAAGACTTATCACTTTACGCTGATCCTACACATGATAACATCACTAAGGCTGCAATTTCGTGGTCGGATGGTGCAATAGTAGGCTCGCAAGATACTAGCGATGAAGTAAGACAATTTATTGAAGAAAGTGGTAAACCAATGTTGGATTACCAATCTGAAGATAAATATGTAGAGTCTTTCTCTAATTTTTATGATGAGATTTTAACTGAAGAAGAAGTTTTAGCTGAATAAATGAAACACATTTTTAACTCAACACTTAATATGCGGAAAGTAGCTCTACTTTCCGCTATATTTTTTTTAGCCTTTTCCATCCAGTCATGTAAGAAAGACGGAAACCTAACACCAGGGTTCGAAGAAAATAACGCGAATGTTAGATTTAACGATACCTCATCAATTGTATTAAGCACCATCGATGAAGACTCTGTTCTTTCAAACAAAACCAATAAGGCGTTAATCGGCACATTCACTGACTCCGTTTTTGGCACATCAGTGGCTTCTTACTTCACGCAGATCGATATGGTTGGTGCAAGTTTAGATTTTGGAAACCTCTCCGATTTAGTGCTTGACTCAGTAGTTTTTGTTTTAAAGTATGATGATTATTACGGCACAGAAGACGAACAATCTTTTACGGTATTCGAAGTAACGGAAGATTTTGATGAAGAAGGTGCTTACTATTCAAAAGACACACTTTCTGTAGATCCTACTCCCATTGGTAGCAAAACCTTTAAGCCCAACTTAGATAGTGTGCAGGTGGGATTAAATCAAGAAACACCTCAATTAAGAATTAAACTTGAGCAATCTTTCGGTCAGCGATTACTTGATCAGTCTGGAACCGCCACTTTTGCAGACAATGATGCCTTCAAAGATTTCATGAAAGGATTTTACATCAAGCCAACAGGATTGACCCCTAGCGGAACAATTCCTGCGGGAGCCATTTGCTACTTAGAGCCCAACTCAACAGCTTCTGGACTTTACCTCTATTACACAGATAATAGCGGAATAGTGCCAGAATCAAAATCTTATCGCTTTGAGATAGATGGGGAGTCACAACGATTTAATAACTTCAAGCATGATTATACAGGTTCAGTAGTTGAACAGGCGCTGAACAACACCATACAAGATACTACAATCACTTTTGTACAATCAATGAGTGGTGTAAAAACGTTACTCCAGTTTCCTGACCTTAGAAATATTGTAGCAGATGGTCAAAAGAAAATTATCAACCAAGCAGAATTAGTAATACCAGCAGTAGAAGGAAGCTATATTGATGACGGGATTGCAGAAAAGTTGATCATTGTAGCAGCAGATTCTTCAGGATTAGGGATTTTTATCCCTGATTTATTTTTAGATTCTGACTATTTTGGTGGCACTTACGATGAAACAGAAAACACCTACACCTTTAACATCACCCGCCATATTCACCAATTGGTTAATAACAATCGAACCGATTATGGAATGATTTTATTAGTATCCGGATCTGCAGTAAATGCGCAACGGGTAATTATTAAAAAACAGGTAAATAATTTAGAAGGAATTAAGTTAAATTTGACTTATTCAACTACTGAGTAAAAAGAGATTTATATGTGTGGAATTGTAGCTTATGTTGGCGAAAAGCAAGCTTATCCCATCTTAATTAAGGGACTAAAGCGATTAGAATATAGAGGATATGATAGTGCAGGAGTTGCGCTTTTGGAATCAGATATCAATTTGTACAAGAAGCAAGGAAAGGTTTCTGAATTGGAAAATTTTGCAGCCAATCAAAACACCACATCTACTATTGGAATAGGACATACCAGATGGGCAACCCACGGAGCGCCTAATGATGTCAATGCACACCCGCATTCGTCCAACGATGGTAAACTAGCCATTATTCATAATGGTATCATCGAAAACTATGCTTCACTGAAAAAGGAGCTAATCAATAGAGGCCACGAATTCACGAGTGAAACCGACACAGAAGTATTGGTTCACCTCATAGAAGAAGTAAAGAAAATTGAAGAATGCTCCTTATTGGAGGCAGTTCAACTAGCTCTTAAAGAGGTTATTGGTGCATATGCCATTGTAATTCTTTCCAATGAAACACCCGACACCCTTATTGTAGCTAAAAAAAGTAGCCCACTAGTAATCGGTGTTGGTAAGGATGAGTTTTATGTAGCTTCTGATGCAACTCCCATTATTGAATACACTAAGGATGTACTGTATTTAGAAGATGAAGACATTGCTGTGTTAACCAAAGGGAAAGACATTCAGTTGACCAACATCAAGAATCAACAAAAGACAGCAAATACCATTGCATTAGAAATGCAAATTGAGGCCATAGAGAAAGGTGGCTATGAGCATTTCATGCTAAAAGAGATCTACGAGCAACCAACTTCTATTCGCAACAGTATGCTTGGGCGACTAAACACGCTGAACGGTGAAGTAGTGATGGGAGGTATTGAAGAATACGAGCACAAATTTATGAATGCCAAGCGCATCATATTTGTAGCATGCGGTACTTCGTGGCACGCCGGCTTAGTTGGTGAGTACATGATTGAGTCACTTGCACGAATTCCTGTAGAAGTAGAATATGCTTCCGAATTCCGTTACCGTGATCCAATTATCAACTCTGATGATATTGTAATCGCAATTTCTCAATCAGGAGAAACAGCTGATACCTTAGCGGCACTAGAAATCGCTAAGCAGAAAGGAGCCATGATTTACGGTATTTGTAACGTAGTTGGATCTTCCATTGCAAGAGCAACTGATGCAGGCTCCTATACCCACGCAGGGCCGGAAATTGGCGTAGCATCTACGAAAGCATTTACAGCACAAGTAACAATCCTTGCGCTAATGGCATTGACCTTGGCTAAGAAAAAAGGATCAATCAGTGAAAGCAGATACAGAGAGTTATCTCAAGAGCTGAATAATATACCAAATGTGGTAGAGGAAGTGCTAAAAACGAATGCTGCTGTAGAGTATATCTCTGAAATTTATAAAGACGCACGCAACTTCTTATACTTAGGAAGAGGAATTAACTTCCCTGTGGCATTAGAAGGAGCTTTAAAATTAAAGGAAATCTCTTACATCCATGCAGAGGGCTATCCTGCAGCAGAAATGAAGCACGGTCCAATTGCATTAATTGACGCCGATATGCCGGTAGTGGCTATTGCAACTAAGAAAAACTCTTACGAAAAGGTTGTGAGTAACATACAAGAGGTTAAAGCACGAAATGGTAAGATAATAGCAGTAGTAACTAAAGGTGATACTGCAGTTAAAGAAATTGCAGATCACGTTATTGAAATACCTGATGTAGATGACTTCTTTGATCCATTGATTACGGTTATTCCATTGCAACTGTTATCATATCATGTAGCGGTAATGAGAGGCTGTAACGTAGATCAACCACGTAACCTAGCGAAATCGGTAACAGTGGAGTAATTATTACCAATAAAATAAAAAAGGAGCTGAGTTCAGCTCCTTTTTTTGTGGATTAATTTTAGTCAAGGTTGTAGTCCAAATATAAAACATAATTAGCTTAGTACTATCTTACCTGAAAATTAACTAAGGACAAATGATGATAGGAAGTAATTATACTTCGATGTTTATACGGACTTCCCGCCTGCCGGACGGACAGGCGAGTCTTCACAAAAAACACACACGGACGAAAACGTCCGAGCGATCGGATAACTGTGAAGAATAAGAAAAAATGGCTCCTTTTAAACCTAACCTCCCTATTTCATCCACATAATCAACCTGCTATTATTTTCATACCTTGAAATATCAGGAGTTGCGATTAGCGCAATTACATCAACCAGCGGTAACAGCCCAAATCCACCTCCCAAGGTCAGTGAATAAGCAACAGGTACATTTGCTTTTGTGCCCAAATAGATTCGATGCACACCAAAGTGCCCCAAAAAAATGCCCAACAATACTGCTTTAAGTTTCTTGTGTTTCACCGGAGCAATCGTATCCTGTGGAATGTTTAGTTGATCGTACAACTGATTAACTTCAGCATCATTCAATTGCTGAATGGCTAATTCCACCTGCTGAAACTGGTGATATGAAATAGAAACAGCAGAAGAAGCGGTTGCTCCTTCTGCTGTAAATACGCCAATGATGATTGGCAAAATTATTCTAAAAAATGCTTTCAATTAAAGCGCATTATTCATGTTTTCTTCCACTTTAGACCAATCTACTACATTAAAAAATGCATTGATGTAATCAGGTCTTCTGTTTTGGTAGTTCAAATAGTAAGCATGCTCCCAAACATCAATTCCTAAAATTGGTGTTCCATTGCACTCTACTACATCCATTAAAGGGTTGTCTTGATTAGGTGTAGAGCATACTACTAGTTTTCCATTCTCCACGCATAGCCAAGCCCATCCTGAACCAAATTGTGTTGCTGCTGCTTTAGAAAAAGCATCTTTAAATGCATCAAACGATCCAAAAGCATCATTGATCATTTCAGCCAACTTACCTGATGGGTTGCCACCTGCATTTGGCCCCATGATATTCCAAAATAAAGAGTGGTTATAAAATCCACCACCATTATTTCTTACTGCAGTTGAATGCTTAGAAATATTCGCTAGAATATCTTCGATTGATTTGCCTGCCAATTCTGTTCCCTCAATTGCATTATTTAAGTTGTTAGTATATCCATTATGATGCTTGCTATGGTGGATTTCCATGGTTCTAGCATCAATGTGTGGTTCTAATGCATCATATGCATAAGGTAGTTTTGGTAATTCAAAAGCCATATTATATTTTTTATGTGTTAATAGTTGATTTTTACCAAAGGTAATACTAAGGCCACAGAATTAAAAGCATGCCACCGTATAATTATAAGGCGTTTAACGAAGATTAATACTATTCGGATAGAACTAACTTTATCCTTACTAAAGCCTTGAAATAAAAGAACAAATATTGAGCTTCAAAGTACTTACAACTTTGAATTTTTTTGAACCCTTAGAGTTGATGTAAAACGATCCATGAAATAGCTGAATTTTATACAAAATCATAAAGTTCTTTGAACCCTACAAAAAGTCGGACAAAAACGAAGACCCCATTCCATTTCACCTCAATAAACATCACTTGCAGCGGGTTATTGTGCCTATTTTATCAATTGCGAAATCGGCAATGGTGAAGCCTTACAAGTAAAAGTAGCCATATAACACCATCAAATAGAAATTAAAATACTGACCAATAAACAATTAAAAGTAATTGAAAAACAAAATAATATATTTTTCAATATTTTGTTGCTATGTTAATTTATCTATATTTGCAAAAATATATAACCGTTTTTTTAAAGTAAATTAAGATGAAAAAAGTATTCGCAGCAATGATTTTTGTTTCAGCTATGGGTTTTTATGCTTGTGGTGGTGCTTCAACTGAAAACAATGATGTTCAAGAAGAGGCAACTGAAATGATGAACGAAATGGAAGAGACTATGGAAGAAGCTACTGAAGAAGTAGAAGTAGCTATGGACTCTACAGCGGCAGCAGTTGATTCTACTATGGAAGAAACTACTGAGGAAGTTGAAGAAGTGATGAACTAATCAACCTCGCTAAACACATAAAGAGCCTGAATCTTAATTGATTCAGGCTTTTTTGTTAAGTACCTTTAAAGCCGCTTTTATCGTGGTATCCATTTCATTGACTACCGGATAAAAGACCTCTTCTCCATATACGTTTCGACCAACGGTTGCTTTGATTCTATTTTTAATCAAGTTGAGCGAAAGCAACAAACCCTCCTCATCTTTCTCAATTCCTTTATCGGCAGCAAAGGCTACAAACTCTTGAATCAATTGTGAATCCACCGTAAATTGATTGATATAATCCTCAGGGCTTCCATACTTATCCGTAAGCGCACCTCTGTGCTGATCAACATATTCGAAACCAAACTGAAAGAAAATACCGCGATAATTAAGACGACCAAAATAGTCACTAACATCTGCGGTGTCTACCGGCACAAATACATCTGGCATAATACCACCACCTCCGTATACAACCTTACCTCCAGGAGTTACGAATTTTAATGAGTCCTCAAAATGAATTGAATCTTCTGACTGCATCTCTCCTGTGCTGAATCGTTCGTAAGCTTCATTATTATAAGCTTCCAACCCATCCTCATAGGATTTTTGGATGCTTCTACCCGTTGGGGTAAAATAGCGAGCTACCGTTAAACGAATTGCTGATCCATCAGGCCACTGAATACCTTCTTGCACTAAGCCTTTTCCAAAAGAGCGCCGACCAACAACATATCCTCTATCATTATCTTGTATGGCTCCTGCCAAAATCTCACTTGCAGATGCTGACCCCTCATTTACTAAAATAACAACAGGTGTTTCCTCTAAATTTCCTCTTGATGTAGCATAAAACTCTTGCTTAGGACGGGATTTCCCTTCAGTGTACACAATCATTTTATTCTTCCTTAAAAATTCATCCGCTAGCTGGGTAGCCGAAGTCAAAAAACCTCCGCCATTATTCCTAAGGTCCACGATAATATTCTTCATACCGTTTTCACGCAGCTTTTTGGCTGCAGCCAAAAATTCTTCGTGCGTATTCTTAGCAAATCGAGTTATTTTAATATAGCCCGTTTGCTCATCCAACAGATAAGCAGACTCGACACTATGCAAGGGAATTTTATCTCGTGTAATGGTAAAATCTAAAAGATCTTTTTGACCTGGTCGTAAGATCGCCACATTTACTTTCGTACCCTTCGGGCCCTTTAGTAATTTCATTACCATCTGATTGTTGACACCAACTCCTGCCACAGCAGTAGTGTCTACTTTCACAATACGATCGCCTGCCATAATGCCCAACTTCTCAGAAGGCCCTCCACCAAGTGGATTAACAATCATGATGGTATCATCAGTAATACGAAACTCTACTCCTATCCCATCAAAATTACCTTCTAGCGGATCGTTTACGGCATCGTATTTTTCTACAGGGATATAATACGAGTGAGGGTCTAACGATTGCAACAACTCCGTAATGGCAGAATTAGATAGTTCCTCGAGATCAACAGTATCCACATAGTCTTGATCAATATACTGCATAACCTGATTGAGCTTAGAGGACATATCCCCATTACCATGGTTTGAAAGATCTATAGACCCAGCACCAACCATTTGTTTACCAATAAAAATACCGCCCGCTAATACCAGTGCCAAAATAATAGGTAAAAAGAGGATGATGCGTTTATAATTATTATTCATCTAAATCGTTGATTTGAATCGTTTCTACTCCTGCCTGTTTTAAAAAATGAATTCCTCTATCATCTTTGTATGCTTTCTGATAGACCACCCTGGAAATACCGGCTTGTAATACTAATTTTGCACAGTCTTTACACGGCGATAGCGTAATGTATAAAGTAGCTCCTCTGCAATCGTTTGCCGACTTCGCCACTTTTAAAATGGCATTGGCCTCTGCATGTAACACGTACCAATGTGTTTCTCCATTATCATCTTCACAGCAATTATCAAATCCGGTAGGTGTACCATTGTAACCATCAGAAATGATCATACTATCTTTAACGATTAAAGCGCCTACTTGTTTTCTACTGCAATGCGAAAGTGAGGCCCATTCCCGAGCCATACGCAAATAAGCAGTATCGTACCTCAATTGTTTGGAAGGGCTTTCGTATTTAATCTTCATATCGTAAATGTAAACATCCTAAAGGAGTCGGTTTATAATTTTATGACGAATGGTTGAAGCAACATTAACCTAACTCACTCAAATAATTCTTTATTGCCTCTGGAAGATGAGCATGTTCCAATAGCTGGATTTTTTTACTCAACGCAGCTACATCATCCCCTTTCTCTATTCCTACATGATGTTGCGCCAAGATTCGTCCATCATCGAAGTGCTCGTTTACCAAGTGTATAGTAATTCCACTTTCAGGCTCACAAGCTGCCAATACCGCTTCATGCACATGTGCACCATACATACCTTTGCCGCCGTATTTTGGCAAAAGCGATGGATGTAGGTTAATGATCCGATCGGGGAAAGCTGTTATTAAAGGCGGCGTTACTTTCAATAGAAATCCAGCCAACACAACAAGGTCAATCTGATGACTTTTAAGCAACTGGATGACGGATTCACACTGATCAAATTCACTCTTACTGAAATAATGGCAAGGCACTCCGAGATTTGCTGCACGCTGCACTACTCCGGCTCCACGTCGATTAGTGATGACTAGCTTAACTTCATCATCGGTATCTTTAAAATACTTGATAAGCTGTTCTGCATTCGACCCGCTTCCTGAAGCAAATATTGCAATGTTTGCCATATCTTTTTTGGGCAAAAATAAAGCAATTTCATTGTTATTATGGATGAAGCAAGATTTTATTCACCTTTTTATGGCACTCGTGGAAAGTCAGTATCTTGTCAAGATAATAATTTAACAGTATGACAGCGAAAGAAAAGTTTCACTCACTAAACTATACTTCAATATCAACAGCCGAAATGAAAAAGCGGGCTAGTGATTTCTACGAAGTAATGAATACGCGACGCTCCGTAAGAGAATTCTCCGACAAACCAATTCCCAAAGAAGTAATCCACCAATTAATACTGACTGCTTCTACGGCACCATCAGGTGCACACAAGCAGCCTTGGACATTCTGTGTGGTCAGCAACCCAGAAATAAAGAAGCAAATACGAGTAGCAGCAGAAAAAGAAGAATTTGAGAACTACAACGGTAGAATGAGTGAAGAATGGTTGGACGATCTGGCGAAATTCGACACCAATTGGCAAAAACCATTTCTGGAGATCGCTCCGTATTTGATCATCGTTTTTAAACAAAGT